>JAYVNW010000489.1:0-3174 GCA_043758225.1 Candidatus Kuenenia sp.
GTGCGGCTTAAGTCGCCGCACACTGATCAGGAGTTTATGAAACGATTTAAGGGCCGTATTTATGATGACCCTAAAGTCGAATTGTACGAAGCCACTGACTTCAGCTACTTGAAAATCGACAACCAAACATTCGTTCTTGCGCCATCGAATATGTCTGAATCTCTGGCCATGGCGCTGAAAGATCCCGCGTTGCTGTTGTCCGATATGGAGCCATTGGTTGAGCAATCTGATCGTGATCGGCATCTTTCATTGTTGTGTGACTTGAAGATTCTGGATTCACATCGAGAAGACGCTTTCATGTCTCAGGTGCAAATGCTCGCAGACAAATTCCTCTTCTGGTTTGGCGAAGACGTCCAGACAGTTTCATGGAGCATGCACCTTGAGCCGAATTTATACATGGAAACTCTGTTACATCAAACTCAAGCCAGCACCCCCGTCAAGCTCCAGCGATTTGCTCAGGTTAAGCTCTCCAACCTTCCGGAGGAAATTCTGAAGGGCGTACGAATGATGCGACCGACCACAATTGGTTCGCGCGATATGATCGGTCGATTTCCGGCAATGATCAAGGCACTGGAAATCGGTACGACATTGCATATTGATCCCGCTGGCGTGCGGCTGGTCACTCTGTTGCCGCAAAATGCTACAGCTAACCTGGCCGCCGGTGCGATGCTGACATGGAATCAATCGCTGCTCACAAACTTCGATAACGCTTCACATCTGACAAAAGCTGACACAACAAAAGTGCCGGACAAAGTTGCCGACCGATTGAAAATGAATGTGCTCATCGACTTTCGGGCAACGCCATTGCAGGAAGCGCTGGGATATATCGGCGACACCATCAAGACGGAAATCTCAATCGATGGTGACGGACTCAAAGCTGCAGCATTCACTCAGAACATGCCCCAGACCTACGATCTTGGAACGGTGACAGCGTTGAAAGCCATTGACACGATCTTTGCGAGATACACCAAGGAACGTGATCCCATGGTACTTATCGTGGATGAAGCCGACAAGAAGCTGATCTTCACCACCGCTTCAAAAGCTGCAGCCGATGGACTGACGACGTTTCCGACAAAGGAATAAAAAATAGCATCCGGAGACTGACGTCTCACGGCTTGCCGGAACCCGGCGAGCGCGGGACGTCAGTCCCCTGTTTGCGATTCCTGCGATTCTTGACGTGTTGCGAGGCTCCAGCCTCGCAACACACTGCCAGGAGGCTCCTGCCTCCAAGGTCAAAAATGGACGAAGGAGCCTCCAGCACAATGTGGTCCAGGGCAAGAGCGGGCTGGAGCCCGGGAA
The DNA here is from genome assembly GCA_043758225.1 of Candidatus Kuenenia sp. GTDB lineage: Bacteria > Planctomycetota > Planctomycetia > Planctomycetales > Planctomycetaceae > SXXK01. Next base: position 1,300 of record JAYVNW010000489.1, read on the forward strand.
CGAGGCGAGCAGTGTTACTTCGGTGCCCTCCACAACGCTTTGGTTTCGGAAATCAAGCGATCAGCCGACGCTGGCCCCCATGTTCCGGCAGGATACAGTTCGGGAGATGATGAACTGGATTCCCAGGCTTCCAACACAGGCGTCACGAACCGCCATGCCGCTTCCAATTCATCGCTGCGAGTGAACAGTGTTGAATCACCACGGATCACATCAAGCAGAAGCCGTTCGTAGGCTTCCGGCAATTGTGCCTTGAAATGGTCTTCGTATTCGAAATCCATCGACACCGGCTGAACCTGATAATTCATGCCCGGTCGCTTTGTCGAAAAGCGAAGTGAAATTGCTTCCTGCGGCTGAATGCGCAGGATCAACTGATTTGGTCGAGTTTCCACGAGATCACACAGATCACCATCACATTCGACCGTCGAAAACAGATTCAATGGTGGCTTCTTGAATTGAATCGCGATCTCCGTCATTTGCTTCGGAAGTCGTTTTCCTGTCCGTAAAAAGAAGGGCACTCCCGCCCAGCGCCAGTTGTCGATGGCAACTCGCATCGCCACGTATGTTTCTCGATTCGAATGTGGATTGACACGTTCTTCTTCGCGATAAGCCAGCGTTGGCTGACGATTGACAAGCCCCGCAGAATACTGGCCTCGTATCGCCCAATTTGCGATCGGCCCGCTGACTCCTGGACGCAGAGCCTGCAACACTTTCATTTTTTCGTCACGGATCTCTCGGCCCTGGAACAGCGATGGCGGATCCATCGCGATGAGACACAACAATTGCAGCACATGATTCTGTAGTACGTCCCGCAATGCACCGGAGGTGTCGTAGTAACCACCACGAGCACCTTCCATCCCTAGTGATTCTGCCACAGTGATTTGTATGTTTTCAACATGATTGCGATTCAATAATGGTTCGAAGATCGCATTACCGAATCGAAACAGCAGGATATTTTGGACTGTTTCTTTGCCGAGATAATGGTCGATGCGATAGATTTGATTTTCGTGAAGATGCCTGGAAAACTGCACCGTCAGTTCCTGAGCCGATGCCAGGTCGCGACCGAACGGTTTTTCCACAACGACTCGCAGGCGAGTTTGAGCCTCCCGGGGCGGAATCATGCCAGATGTATCAAGTCCTTCGACAGCCGGGGCGAACAAATCTGGTGTCGTGGCAAGATAAACAATTCTTGTCGATTCTCCTTGTGCTCCAACTTGCGATTCAATTGCCTCGACTGATGTCTTGAGGTGCTCGTATTCCGAAGAGTTTGTGATATCCAGTTGCTGATAAAACAATTGTTTCGCGAACACTTCCCATGCGGCGGAGTCAAATTTGTCGTCGCCAAGGCGTGCCTTGATCGTGTCGTGCACTTCCGTGCGGAATTCTTCGTGTGATTTCGCACGCCTAGCAACACCGATCACGGGGCACGTCGGAGACAAATACTGTTGCTGAGACAGGCGAAACAACGCTGGAATCAGCTTGCGAGATGTCAGATCTCCAGAAGCTCCGAAAATCAGGATTGTCGTGTCGCTGGATGCCGCCATGATTAGGTTCTTTCAAATCCGTTTTACAAAAGTGCTTTTCGCAAACGCGAGTTGTACGGCACAAAGGTCAATCACGGAAGGGTAGCTATCGGCGCTCATTGGGCTCATTCTGGCCAAAACGGGCCGATTCCGACCCGACGTCGGGAAAACTGCTGGATCTTCCTTGATGGAGTTCGATAACACAGGTAAACGTGCCGTTTTCAAGTTCGAATTTCGGCCAGAAACAGGTTTTTTGCGATCCCATGTCAGTTCTGATTCAACTCACCGACGGCGTCAAGAGTTTCGGCGACCAGATGCTGCTCGATTCCACGAATGTGACTCTGTACGAAAACGA
>JAYVNW010000490.1:0-5496 GCA_043758225.1 Candidatus Kuenenia sp.
GTTCGAACGACGGGAATCTCGCGAGGTGCGGTGATGCCCAAACGAACCATATTGCCTTTGACTTCCAGAATAACGACTTCGATATTCTGGCCGATCAAAAGTCGTTCGTTCGCTTTGCGGGAGAGAACCAGCATATCAAAACTCCATTCTGCCGATGGGATAAGGAATGAATGAAGCAAAATGCAGGTCGCGTGCCGGAGATTGGCAATTCCTGCCGCAACTGTGAAACAGTCAACAATTGCCGCAAATTTGCTTCTACGGCTCCGGCTGGCGTGAAAGCTAATCTTTGAGGGTTGGTCTCTGTTCGCTCAACACTGGCACGTTCCGGCTCAACCTGCGCGGGCTTATTCCACGGAACGGCAACTCACAGGGCTGCGAATTCTCCGCGAATAGTTCGCAACAATTCGTCCCAGATTGGCTCCCGGTGCCATGTGGATTCGATCAGTGTCGCAAGTTCTGCAAGCTCAATTGCACGAGTCTGATTGTTAGTCAATTAACGTTCTGCATTTCCTATTCCGATCGATACGGAACGCCCCGTAAAACAGCATCCGCAGCGCAGGGGATTCGGCAACGTGAGTTCATCATCACGAGTCATCTGGCTATGAGCTCTGGCAGTTTGGCTGGATTGCAAAATCTACCGCCGAGCAGCTATCACATCGCCGCGCCTGGCTGCGATCAATGCTGTCGTTGCGTGACGCTCATGCATGTGCGTCAGTCGAGTACGCGGGCATTTTCGATTTTGTACAGACGCGGCAGCTCGGATCCGTCGCCTTCATTGTCGAAGCGGAAAGTGCCTTCGACGTCGAACGGGCGAGCGTCGATATAGTCTGTTGTCTCGCCTTTTTCGAGCTTCACAAAAATCACGTCATAGATTTTTGGCATGCGCTGGAAGCAACAAATGCCGTTGTCACGTGCCAGAGTAAAATCCGTTATGCCTTCGTTGATAAACTTCGGATACATGAATCCGCGAATACGGATCTGCTTGCCGTTTAACGAAGCCAGCCAATCAGGGAAATACTCGACAGCATTCGGAGGCACGGGCTCCATATTCAGGACTTTGAGCAGATCTATATCGTCGTAGCTGACACGAACAGCGTTCGTGCCTCGTTCTCGGCGAAATGACTTCTCGGGAATCAACAGTTCGATTTTGTTTTGGACCGGAGCCGCAGCATTATCGATCTCCGGCGCATCAGCGCGTCCGGTCAGGCCCGACTGAGTGGACACGATGGATTTGACTTCGCTTGTACCCGGGGAATCTGTGCCGTTGGCATCGACTGAATGCGAAGCGGGTTTGACACTGACAGCGTCTGTGCCTGTTGGTTTTGTCGCGGCATCCGTTGTTTTGGAATTATCAGCCTCTGAAGGTGTGACGTTCGTTGATACGGTTGCTGAAGCCTCGTTGTCCTTCACGGTTTCAGGATTTGCTTCGGCGTTGTGCTTCTGGTTCTCTTCGAATTCAGAAGGAGATGTCTTGGCATAAACGACGTATTCACCGTCTCCGTTGTTGCATCCGGTCACTGCAACCAGTGACATCAGAATCGTGGAGGCAGTCGTTTGTTTGTGCATTTTCAATCCGTTTCTTAAAACCGTGTCCACGCTTCTTCAACAAGCTCGACATGCGTCATCTTATAAACTGGCGCGAATTCGAAGTCGTCCGGTGGACCGTTTTCGCCAGCCCTTACATCCGCTTCCAGTACGCCCGCGACTGCCACCATTCCGGTGTAGGCCCTGGTCACCAATTGATAGTCTTCTTCCAGTTTCAGCTTTTCCCTGGTTTCATCAGGCAACTCAATCACCGACATTCCCGGCGCTCGATTGGAAATCGCTGGACGGTCAGGCTCCGACTTCAGAGCAGGCAATGTCACAATGATATAATCGTGCGCTTTTGGTTTGCCGCCGAAGCAGCATTCTCCGTTGTCTTTCAGCAGGATAAATTGACGCAGGCCTTCCGTTTCCTGAGTGGCCCACATAAAGCCCTTCAGGTAAACCTTCTTGCCGATAAGCCCTGCCACGTCTGGATGCAGTTTCCTGTGTCCGCCCAAAAAGACAAACTGCTTTTCCGCAACATCTTTCGGAAAATTGACCCGCTGATATCCTTCCGGCACTTCGTGCTTGTAGTCATAGGACATTTTCGCCGACCCCAGGCTGAAACTGCAGATCGACAGCACAAGTCCAACGGTCGCCATCCATGTACCTTTGACGAACCCGCCTGACGATCGAATCTGATTGATTGCACCAATACCAACGAAGATTCCGAAAAAGGCAACGTACAGTCCGAAATACCCAATGAATCCTGTAAGCCCCAGCAACCCCATGCAGAGCGCGATCGGAGCCCACGGCGATACGGGCACGTAATCAACGTCTTCCCCGTCCGTTGAAGAGCCCCAGTTCACAGCGTTGCTTCCTGTTGATTCGTTCACTGCGCTAACTCCGGAAGTGATTTGCTGAACAGCACTTGCGTCCAAATCCGCCTGTGATGGTCGCTCAAGGGTTTGCTCGGTCATCGAATTTTCTCCGCACCTGTTTCTGCAATGAATCGGTCTCAGCATTTTACGTGCTGAAACGGTCTGGCGTGAACTCAATCCAGGCGAAAACCTGGGAACCGGCGTGATTTGAGCCGTGGAGTCGCGATATTGTACCGCACACGCACGTAATTCCTGTCCCCTGGAGATTCCAGTAGAACCGCTACCGGGAGCGCATTTGACCGGCGAAAGACTTATGGCTACACCACTGATTCAGGAGACGAGCTCAGGACTTTATTGCGCAGTCGGTGATTTCTATATCGATCCGACGCGAAGAGTCTCGAAAGCCGTCGTCACTCACGCCCATGCCGATCACGCTCGACCCGGCTCCAGAAAATACCTCGCAGCGAAAGAAGGACGACGCGTCCTCCGACACCGGCTTGGACCATCGGCTGAAATTGAGGCGTTGCCCTATGGAGAACAAAAACTGATTAACGGCGTGACGCTGTCATTCCATCCGGCGGGGCATATTCTCGGTTCGGCTCAGGTTCGCATTGAGTACCAAGGCGAAATCTGGGTTGTGAGCGGCGACTACAAGACCGAACCCGACGCAACATGCTCTGCCTTCGAACATGTTCGCTGTCATACATTCATTACGGAATCCACATTTGGTCTGCCGATTTACCGATGGGCAGCTCAGCAGGAAACATTTGCAGACATCAATCGCTGGTGGACACACTGCCGTGATGAAGGGAAACCCGCCGTGTTGCTGGCCTATGCACTCGGAAAGGCGCAGCGCTTGATCGCTGGTGTTGATCCAGCCATCGGGCCGATCTATTGTCATCCTTTGATTCAGCAACTTAACGATGAATATCGAGCCAGCGGTGTCGATCTGCCCAAGACGTGGCTTCCCAGTCAGGCACCGGCAAGAAGAGACTGGGGCGGTGTTCTCGTCGTGACTCCGCCTTCGACAGAGAATTCAACATGGCTCAGTAAATTCGGCGAAGCTTCGATCGCCTTGGTATCAGGCTGGATGTTGACACGGCAGACCCGCAAATCACAATCTGTAGAAATCGGATTCCCGCTGTCTGATCACGCCGATTGGCCTGGCCTATTGCAAGCCATCGATGAATCACGTGCCGAACAGATTCTGGTGACTCATGGCCAGACGGATGCGATGGTGCGGTGGTTGAATGAAAACGGCAGGAATGCACGAGCCGTGGTAAGTTAGGATCGCTCGAACAGAAAAAGCCCGGCATTTTTCAATGCCGGGCTCTCGTGTGCAATCGCACTCAATTCAAAACATCGACAATTCAGCCCGCGTAGAATGGGTGAGCAGCTGAATCGCGTTTCGCGATGACTTCGTCAACCGATGGCTCGTTCTTCATGGCGCGTTCGATTGACAGTTTTGTCGCTTCGTAGTTGTACTGATAGATCTTCTTGTCGTCAGCAGCTTCCCAATGAATGAAAACGCCGCAAACGATGCACAGCTTTTCAGCCTGGTCTTTTGGAATCACGCCTGACTTAACACAGTCGGTGACAGCATCAGCAACGGCCTTCTGGGCCGGGCCGAACATCTGAACTGCCTGGCGAGCGCCCTTGATGGTCACTTTTGTGATCATCACGGTCGATGGCTTTACAGACAGGTTTGGAGTGCCAGCCAGCAAGTTGCTGTGGCCCATCTTCTGATTGGCAAGAGCGTGGGCAAACGCTGAGCCCACAGGACCGCTCTTGTCGCCGATCAGCAGGTCGATGTGAGCAACTTCGTTGCCTTCACCGCAGAGTGCTTCGCCTACAAACATTGACATACGTTACTTCCTTCTTTGCAAAAACAGCAGAATCAAAAACAGCGACCGCAGACAAATTTCCGAAAGCGAATACTCCTAAAGAATTCGCTATCATCACGACCACACTTTTCAGTTGTCTGCGGAAGCAGCATCCCGCTGCTTCTGCAATAAGGTGCCTGTGTAGTGGACAAGGTCGCCTGACACATGGAACTTACTGGTCATGATTGACTTCAATTGAAGCCTCCGATCAACTTCCAGCATGTTCATCTTGCAGCAGGATTGCGAGTTTTCTGTTTATCTTCAACTCACCGGCCTCAGATGTCGCCAACTTCGCGGAAACTTGAACCTCAGACCGGCTGGAAAACGGCTCGATCGCTGCTTCTGTGTGGTGCGAGCGTCCGCAGTCTTGCCGAATCTGCGATTGCAGCGGGTTTGAGGCCCTTGTGCGTGGACTTTTTTGAAGATGAAGATCTGACGAAGATTCTGGCTTCCGGGCGAGGTCGCGTTGTTGGTCGGATTGATACTTTCGACCAGATTCCAAAGCTCATTCGTTCCGTCCGTAGCTCAATTCCATTGCTCTGGGCTGGCGGATTGGAAAATCATTCAGACCTGTTGCGAGAAATCGGCCAGCAGAGAGCTGTGATTGGAGCGGATCCTGCCATTGTCGCTACTCTTCGAGATCCTCGAATACTGAGCCACTGGCTGGCGGAAGCCGCGATTGGCGTTCCTCGTCTGGCCTCCGAAGCAGGTGCGGATATGGATTGTTTGTGGCTCAAAAAATCGGTTTACAGTTCCGGAGGGTTGGGGATTGGCCGTCCATCGCACACCGACATGAGGCACCGAGCTGAGTCGTCACGAGGAACGTATCTGCAGGAATACATCGACGGCGTACCGATATCAGCAATGTTCTGCTCCGATTCTGCGGGAGTTCAATTGTTCGGCATGTCGCTACAGGTGATCGGATGGCCGTCGCTCGGCGCATCAGGGTTCTTGTTCTGCGGCAATGTCGGTCCTGTTGATCCAGGTCAAGAGGTGACGCGACAAGTTCTGGAAGCCGCACGCGTCATTGTTGAGCAGTCCGGTTTGAGGGGAGTTTTCGGAATCGACTTTGTCCTGCGGCATGGTCATGCCTGGATTCTGGAGGTCAATCCGCGAATCACAGCATCGCACATGCTGTACGAACAGCAACAGCCTGGTCTCATCACACACGCTCATCTGGCTGCGTTAGGGTGGAAGTCTGTGAAAGC
>JAYVNW010000491.1:0-2753 GCA_043758225.1 Candidatus Kuenenia sp.
AATGCTCCCCAGACGCCGTATGGACTGACACCTGAAGTCGTGTTGCCGGGCAGAGCGGCCGCCTGGTTGCCAGCATCAATGTTCTCACTGATGAAGCGACATGAACCGTCCAGCAGACAGACCTGAGCACCACCCGTGTGGTAGCTGCCGGCATTCCACATTCCCGGGCTCCAGTGGCTTCCAGTGCCGGTCGAAAAGCAGCTGGCAGTGTTTGGTGGTGTGTTGGTTGTGAAGACCGAGAAATAGGCTCCTCCGTCACCCCACCGATAGCCACGGGTCGTGTCTGCGGTCCAGCCACCGTTGACATATGTATTGGTCGCGGGATTGAACAGAGCGCGGCAGGCAGCAGGAGTTGTAACACTCAGGTCATTTGCCACAGCACCCTTTCCATTACTCTTCAGAGGGGAAACAGCTTCACCGATGGCAATCGTGTTGCTAGTCCCATCCGTGGCGTCCCGGAAGCCGTAACAGACAAGCGCGCCGAACATGCCGCGTGTCGGAGTCACAATGGGAACGGTTGAAGCGTTAGTGTTTGTTGTATTCCAGACGTCTCCGTCACCTCCGCAGAAGGTATAATTCCGTTTCCCACGCGAAGCACCGTTCGGTGCAATGCTGCCGGGATCGCTCGGGCACTGGAGACCTGGCATCGGGTTATTCCAGACCGGGTCGGAAATCCATGGTGGAATCGAAGTCGTGATCGCCGAGATCTGTGTGCTGAGATTGGCCTGTTCGTAATATGGCAACAACGCGACGAAGCCGCTCAGACGGGTTCGCATGTGCCTGCCGCCCTGCGGTACACCGCTGCCGCCTGAATATGGGGGAAACTTACCGTAAACGTCTGCGTAATTGTGCAGCGCCAAGCCAATTTGCTTGAGATTGTTCTTGCACTGGGTGCGGCGTGCTGCTTCACGGGCTTGCTGCACGGCTGGCAGTAAGAGTGCAATCAGAATCGCAATGATGGCAATCACCACCAGCAATTCGATGAGGGTGAATGCCTTTCGGCTACGAACGGGAAGTGCCATAGTGAATACCTCAAATAAGACAGGGAGAAATCTGAACCGGGACGAGCCAGTACATTGCGTCGCAGACATGAAGATAATTGCCGACGCTGTTGTTTCAAGTTAGGACTGTACAAAATACAACCCTATGCGATGCGTGATGACGAAAAACCGAGCAATTTCACGATTTTTATAGTAATACCTATTTATGAGAAATTATTTAGTTCCGAAAATTGTTGGACCGCAGCATCGAGATCGTTCGCCGCCAGGGAGTGAAAGTCGTGCTGTGGATCTCGAAAAAACAGGACGCCTTTGTGAAGTGCATGGCGGATATGTTTCCACCACTGAACACCGCATTCACAGCCATCATCATGCGGGGATTCCTCTGGTGCGTGAAGGAGCAGCGCTGATTCCGACGCTCGACGCCCACTCTCAACAGCCCGGCGTTTTCACCGCCATTGCGCGTCGATATCGCTCCCAGAACTTTTAGATCGATGCTGCTTGAAATGAACATGCCGCTGCCGTCGGCGCGCTGCGCACGTACCCCTCCCGGATGAAAACTTGACAGTTTTCCCGGTGTGTTATGAATCGGACGCATCGTGCGGATGACTGATATCATCCTGAAGTTTGTCCAGATGTTCGATCAATTCTTCACCGACTTCTCGCGCCTTTTCAATCTCCTCCACGAGGGTTGTTACGTGCGTCGTTTGTGTCAAATCCTGCAACTCTTCGTCGGTGCCCAGGTTTTTCAGCTTCAAGTGCTGGCAGATCTGCTGCAGCATCTGCATATTTTTGGTCACTTCCTGTTCGGTCAGCAGACAAACCTGAAGAGTCAAGTGTCCCCACTTTTCCTGACGTTTGGACTGCAGGTTCTGATTCATCAGGACAAACGTAGTCAGGAAGATGAATTCAATGCCGATGATCAACCCAAGGAACGGGAACGGATAGGGGTCAAATGCAATGACGTTTCGCAGTAGTCCGACGTTCAGCACGATCCAGATGATAAGAAATACCGTGTGAGCGCCGATAAACCACAGACTTCCAAAATAGGTCGCTATTCCGTCGCCAAACTTTTCCACTCGTGAACGTCGTCCGTGGAATTGCTGCTCAACCTGAGCGATGGCTTCAATATTCTTTTTTGCCGTCGTCGACAGCGGAACGGGTGACATCGACGATGGCTTCCTTGCTGTTCAAGGCCCGAGGACTATTCTGCGTCCGGCAAATCTGCCAGCACTTTCGTTAATTGATGCAGGTCAATGGGCTTGAGCATGCGATGATCGAAACCAGCATTGAGCGTGCGTTCCATATCATTCGCCTGCCCCCAGCCGGCTTGAGCAATGATAACCATGCTCCAGCCGTGATTCTAGTCCCTGATACGCCGGCATGCCTCGTATCCGTTCAGCCTGGGCAGGCCGATATCCAAGAATATGACTCTAGGGTGGAATGTCATGGTGCCACCATGGCTTTGTCGCGATCCTGCGAGAACATCTCAAAGAGATATGGCAACTGGTCGGCAGCGATACCAATTCCGGTCACTCGCATAGCCTCAATTGTGTAGAGTGCATTTTAAAATCGATTTGCGACGTTCGGTCGCGTTTTCTGGCTCAGTTGGGAGATCAACCAGAACCGTACCACTCCCTCAGTTGACGACGAAGAGTCGGTTTCCGTAGTCAAAGGCGTGAAACTTCGGAAAAGTTTCATGGCAAAAGGCCGGATTCTCAAGAATCCGGCTACAAAAATCCTTAACAGCGTTGC
>JAYVNW010000492.1:0-4589 GCA_043758225.1 Candidatus Kuenenia sp.
TCGTATTCCTGTCCGTCGGACAGCGTGACAAGAATTCGCTGAGCGCTTTCGACGACGTGATTGTTCGTCAGAATGTGCCCAGTCCGATCCAGAATAAATCCTGATCCAGAATCAGATGTCGGATTGTCACCAAACAACCCCCGCGCCGAACCGATGCGAGTTGCAATGTTCGCGACGCTGCGGTTGTTAGCCTCATAGACAAAGGCCGAGACCGCTTCATCCGGTGCCATGCCCTGAGAATCAAAGACTCGCGGCGCTGCGATGTCGCTTAATGCGTCACCCAGAAACGAATCATCCGTAGATCCTGGAAGAGAAACACTCTTCGTCGCAGTCCCTGGTTTTCCCTGCCGAGCAGTGGCGGATGCCCCAGGAGACTGGGCCAATACGGAAGAAAGTGAAGTCGAACTCCCCTGCAGCCATAGAACCACTCCGGCCCCAAGCAACATTGAAACACAACATAAGGCCGCGTTCTTCATCGCTGCTTCCTCTGTGAAAACGTGATCAGCACAGCGTGGCTGTAAAAAATGTTAAGTTGCATGCACCACTATGTCCGTCGTCGGGCCATTTCGTTGTCCGGCGATTTGATTTCTCAGCCATGATGACATGATAGCAACAAAACGATTGTACTCCGAGAGCCCTACCTCGGCGAATTGTCTTTGAAATCGCCAACAGCGCGACACAAGCTCTTGATGCAAAATCTGCTGGAAAAAGCAGAGTTAAAACGGTTCGGCGTCGCTCTCCTCATCACCATCTACTTCGTCATCGTCAATATCATCGTCGTCGTCGTCGTCATCGAACTCATCAAAGTCCGCATCCGGATGCAATGGATCATCCGGAGCAAAGAAGAAGTCCCCAAGCCCCATGGGCACAATATTTCCGCCCAGCGACTGACTTTTGCGGCTGGCCAATGTCTTCAAGTCAATCGCATCTTCGCCAAGACATTTTTCAAGCGACTCACGCCATGCGTCGTCGCGGGCGACAGGGTGAGTCGGATCTTGAGCAATGCGTTTGAGTGCAAAACGCAGGATGTTAATGCCGTCGCGTGTTGAAAAGTCGAGATTCAACGAATGCGACTCCTGCAGGAAATCCACGGTCAGATTCAGCATTTGATCGTCAGCAAACGGCAGGTGATATTTCAGAATTGCAAGTTCGTCTTCACGAGCCGGATGTCCAAGCGTCAGCGTTGGCTGCAGGCGACTCATAATATAATCCGGAATTTCGAATGTCGATTCATCTTCATTCATGGTAACTGCACAACGAAAATCCGGGTGAGCAGAAATCGTGATGCCCGCGACGATGGATTCCACATAGCGACGATGGTCCAGCAGCGGAGCAAGGCTGGCCCATGATTTCTCATTCATGCGGTTACCTTCGTCCAGAATGCAGATGCCACCTGTGAGCATTGCCGTTACCATCGGCGAAGCGTGGTATGCGATTTTTCCGCTTTCTGCCAGTACTGGAGTAACCAGCAAATCTTCCGGACGCGTGTCGGCAGTGCATTGATAAATATACAATTCCTGACCTCGCTGCCGAGCGCCGGAAATTGCCAGCGTGGTCTTGCCGATGCCAGGCGTTCCGACGAGACGCGGCGTCAACGGCAGGTCGCGTTTATCAACGACCAGCCAGCAAGCGAGGAGTTGTTTCAGTACTTCTCTTTGACCAATCCATTCACCTTCGCTGGTGTCGGGTTTTCCAAGATGCAGAGTAATTCCATCGATCGAGTGAGTTCGGCTCATTGCTGTTTACTGGTGCTGTTGCAGAGGGGCTTCAAACGGAACGGGACGTTACCGGGAGATCACGGATGAGCGCGAATCGGCAACGAATTGTCAACTGACGGCACTCTGCCGTCTACGGTTTCAACACTGCGCGTTTCCAGGCAATGATGTCATCCAGAATCGCGTCCAATCCAAGGAGCGGCTTCTGGCCAATCGTGGTAAAGAGACGGTCCACATTTGGCACTCGCCGCTGAACATCTTCAAAGTCATCACTGTAAGCTTTGTTGTACGGCATGAATTCAATCCGAACTTTGGGATCAACTTTTTCAATGATAGTTTTGGCAAGCTGCAGAATTGAGACGGGTTGATCACTGCCGATATTGAACACTTTGCCTTGAGCGGCATCCGTTTCCATCAACTTGGCGACGCACTTTGTGATTTCTGAAACATGTGCAAAGCAGCGAACCTGTGATCCATCGTCATACACGATCACTGGCCCGTGTCGCAGCGCGGCATCAATAAATCTTGGAACAACCATGCCGTAGTTGCCAACCTGACGTGGACCGACCACATTGAAGAATCGACCAACGGTCACTCCAAGACCATACTTGCGGTGATATGCAAGTGCCAGAAATTCATCGATCGCTTTGGAGCAACCGTAGGCCCAGCGAGGACGGCTTGTTGGGCCGAGATGCAAATCATCATCTTCGACCCAAGATTCGCCAGGGTGTTTACCGTAAACTTCGCTGGTCGAGGCAAGGAAAAACTTTTTGATATTTCCCTGGACTGCCAGTCGCAGTAAATGATCGGTCGGATAAATATTTGTTTCAATTGTTCGCACAGGATCGTCGGCGACGAGTTTCACTCCAACAGCAGCAGCCAGATGAAAAATCATGTCCACGCCGTGCACCGCTTCACTCAAGGCGACCTGATCGGTGATTGAGGCATTGCGAATTTCCAGACGACTGTTGTGTCGAACGGCATCAAGATTCGAATCACGGCCTGTAGACATATTGTCAAGCACGACAACAGTATGCCCTTGACTCAACAGCAATTCTGCGAGATGACTGCCGATAAACCCAGCACCTCCGGTGACCAAACACTTCGCCATTTGATTCAATTTCCTGATTCAGACTGTAAGCACCGCATGTTGATTTTTACTAAGCAGCGTCGAAAATCGGCCCCGCGACGCTCTGCAGGTTCGCGAACCATAGCAGCAAAGACGCCAGGATTCGACTCAAGAGACGTGGGACCATAATTCCCTTATTCTTTTTCAATCAGACCTGGTCTCTGAATACGTGGATTTCATCAGAACGGGTTCGGAGTCCCGGCCTCCTTTGTGGCACAACGATGAAGCACATCGCCCAATCGTTCGGCCGCAGCTTTTGCGGACCAGTGATTCGCGATATGCGTTTGAGCAAGTGCTGCGATGCGCAAACTTTCCGACGAAATCACTGCAGCCATCAGGGAATCGCGCAGTGCAGAAACGCTGTCAGTTGGAATTAAGGTTCCGAACTGGCCATTGTTAAGGATCTCAGCGGGGCCTGACTGGCAGTCGGTAGAAATCACGGCAGTGCCACATGCCATCGCTTCCAGCAAAACATTCGGCATGCCTTCAATCAGCGACGGCAACACAAACACGTCGGCCGATCGATACCACGCAACGGCATTGGTCTGAAATCCCGTCAGACGCACTGTTTCCTGCAGATGCAATTCCTGAATTTGTTTTTGCAGTGCTTCGCGATCAGGGCCATCACCAAGAATCGCCAAACGAAATTCGACGTCTGACAGTTTTTGCCGCACTTGAGCCATCGCGGCAATCAAAAGGTGAAAGCCTTTCTGGTGATTCAATCGCCCCGCCGTGACGACTCGAAATATTCGCGACGCAGCTGGTTGACTTTTCTCGCCGGTCCACCACGAATCATGAATTGGCAGACTGGCCTGCTGCTGAATCCATTCTCCATCGACACCATTCAGCAGCGTCGCGATCCGATCCGGCTGAATTCCATAAAATCGAATCGCCGCTTCGCGTGCGCCATCTGATACCGCCAACACTTGCGCCGAGTTGTTGTACAGTCGATGCAAAATTCGTTTTTTGAATCCCTGAAATCGACCGACAACGGGCGCGAATCCGGTTTCAGGATTCGTCACGATTGTTGACACGTTCGGCACGCCAACTTTTTGCGCGCCGGCGGCGGAGATCAGCGTCATCAGAAAGGTTCTGTCATAGCTCACGTCGGCCTTGACTTCCTGAAGAAATCGCGAGTAATCGCGCACTCGACGCGAATACATCAGGCCCGGCAGATAGATCCTCGACGCAGTGACACGAGTATCAAACGACACGATTGGTACATCGTCAGGAATTTGATCCAGTAGAGGGCCGGACTTATAGACGAGGTAGAGGTGCGGTTCAAAGAGAGCACGATCCAGATGTCGCAACAGCGAAACCATTTGCCGTTCGGAACCACCGCCGTGCATAGCTCCGATTGAAAACACGACACGAATACGGCGCATGACTCAGTAGGTTCTTACAGAATGCTGGACCACTCATTACAATAATTGCAGTGTACTTTGCCGTCTGCGGAAAGTTCCGCCGTGCTGTCCACAATTGCGCCGCACTTTTTGCACTTGCAAGCCGGAGAGCCAGCGGGTTGTTGGGCCACAATCTCGATCGCTCGGTGTTTTGCTTCCGCTTTGCCTCTGGCTGGCGTGGATTCTTTTTTATTTGACGACGAATTTTCGTTCGATGAATCTTTCGACGTTTTGAAGATGCCAAACATGATACCTCCCGCGACAGCCAGTCCATGCAACGCCGCTATGGCAAACAAGGCGATAAACGAAATACCGTAAGTCTTACGTACAATTCATTGAGGC
>JAYVNW010000493.1:0-2129 GCA_043758225.1 Candidatus Kuenenia sp.
GAGTCAATTTTTTCGAAGGAAACAATCACAGGAAGGAAACGCACCCAGCGCGCGCACCTAACCTGCTGAAAACGGAGGCGACGAACGTGCTGTTCCCACAGGCTGAGTTCACTGCTATCCACCATACTTTGCTTGCCATTCAGGAACCGATTGCCGAGTTCCGAAAGGCGACACCCGTTCCCAGGTGTCGGAGCAGCCCTTCCCGCTTGCAGATACTCACGAACTCTGAGATATTCCGTCTCGGCTTCATCGGGCTTCACCCACACGCCGAAGAAGTCCTGTTTGCCACGAATCTTTTTGCACCAATGCCCATATCTAGTGCGGAAAAATCGGGAAATCCATTCGGGGGTTCTGCGGCTTTTGTCGTGTCTTACTCATATCAGAAAACTCTCAAACGGGTGTCGTTCGAATCCAGAGAGAGTTTTCTACCAATACGGGGCCGTAGCTCAATCGGTTAGAGCAGCGAACTCATAATTCGTTGGTTCTCGGTTCAAGTCCGAGCGGCCCCAATGGTTTACGTCGACGGTCGAACGGCTGTCACAGTTGTTGTCACAGAAAAAAGCCCCTGTCTACGGTTGGCGCCGAGAGACAGGGGCCGCAAGCCTTCCGGCTCGCTGGGTAGTTCAATCACCTGGCCGAGGAGGTTTGTTATGTCGAAGAAATTCCCGAAACCATGGTTTCGCCCGTCGCGAAACGTCTGGTACGTCACAATTGATGGCGTACAACACAATTTAGGCTCCGATGAAAGTCGGGCCTTCGAACACTATCATCGCTTAATGGCGGAGCCCCACTCCAAAGGTGTGTCTGCGAAAACGGGAGCTGTCGCAGTTGGAGAATCCGATGATTTCTTCGAGACACTCGCCGTAAAATTTGTGGCGTGGTGTCAGAAACATCGAGCTCCGTCCACCGCAGTTCGGTACAAAGAACACATCTCGTCATTCTTGGACCATGCCGGTGACATTTGTGTTTCCCGCCTCAAGCCTTTTCATCTGGAGGAGTGGTGTGCGGCACATTCCAATTGGGCACCGGGAATGCAACGCGGAGCCATGATCGCAGTTCAGCGATGTTTGAATTGGGCGGTCAAGATGGGTCATATTGACCACTCGCCAATTGCGCATTGCGAGAAGCCTCCTGCAGGACGACGAGAACGACTGCTCACTAAAGACGAGTACGCGAAACTCATCGCGTTGGTAAATGATGAACCGTTTCGAGACCTCCTGACCGTCTCGTGGGAGACCGGTTGTCGACCACAGGAATCGCTGATTGTTGAAGCTCAACATGTGGATATTTCGAATCAGCGTTGGGTGTTTGAGAAGAAGTTGAGCAAAGGTAAGAAGCGGCAGCGAGTCGTGTATCTCACTGACAAAGCGCGGGAAATCTGTGAACGGCTGGTAGCGAAATATCCTCAGGGACCAATCTTCCGGAATGAAGACGGCCAACCGTGGACTCCGTTTGCCACGAACAATCGCTTCTGTCGACTCAAGAAGAAACTGGGATTCAAGTGTTGCCTGTATTTGCTGCGACACGCATGGATGACGCGACTGCTAAAGCAAGGAATCGATCCGATTACAGTCAGCACTTTGGCAGGCCATGTTGACACATCCATGCTGGCTCGCATCTACTCGCATCTGGCTCAGGACGCCGACCATCTGTTGTCCATTGCCAAAAAAGCAAGTAGTTGACGATCAGTCCAAAACAAGATCACGGAGACGCGGCCGGTGGGCTGGACGGGGCTCTTCTCTTTGCGCCACCGGTCCGTGCCGCGCAGCTTCGAGATAAGCATTGATTTGTTCTTCACTGACACGAATGCCAGGACAACGATGGTGTGGCAGCAGGTCACGTTCGATAAGTCCATAGACTGTGGACGCGGAGCAGTTGAGCCGCTTTGCGACATCGGACACTTTCAAGAGCATTTGCCAGCCTTTCCTGATCGCTGTTGAGTTGTCGAAATTCATTGTGAAACAACTGCACCGGGAAAGGACGGTGCGACAATTGAAAATTGGAGCGTTGAAAATCGGTGACCGCCGCTGGCTCGCGTTCGGAGCATGGCTCGGCGGCGGTCAGCCGATGGGAAGGGGACGACGAAGTGGCCGACTACGGCGTGGCCGGTGGGGATGATTTTGACGCTG
>JAYVNW010000494.1:0-2333 GCA_043758225.1 Candidatus Kuenenia sp.
CAAAGTCGTGCTGATTTCTTAACCGGATTGGTAGGGCATTTGGCAAGGTTTTGTGTTTGTTTCAAATTCACATCGGCTTTTGGCTGTTAAAAATCCGGGGTTGAGGCCGTTTGTTTATTGCGTCGGTATTGTTCCGACGTCCCGTGCCAGCTTGCCTGGCACAAGCGAAGGTTTTGAGGTTCGTTAACGGTGCGACAACATAGGGCTGGCCTCCCCGGTTGTCAGTGAGCGCCAAAACCAAGCCACCGAAAGGCGTTTCAAAACCAGCCATTATGAGAGTTGAGACATACCGTTCACACTGTCTGCGGGGATTTTTTCTGTGGACAGGGGGCAGGCATTTCGAATGGGCTATCAATGGCACAAACACAGGCAATACCAAGTTTTTCACAGCCCATCCCCCGCCCCGAAAATGCCGTAAAAAAGTCCGGATTCTTAGGGCAAACCGTTTCTAAACGGAAAACTTTCTTGCAAGAATGTACGACTCGTTCCGCGACCGAGGGTATTTCACGAAGGGTGCGACAACTTGCCATGACTACGCGACGGAATAGTCAAGTCGTTGCCTGTGGTGGAAAGTGGGCATGAGTTTGATGTTCCGGTTTCGGCTGAATTCCAGTGGTGTGTCCACGTTGAGTTTACCAATGTCGATCGGTAGCCAGTACACTCGACCTGGACAGAGCACTGGGCTTGTTTTGATTTATCGTTTGTCGTGTTTGCATTTCATGGCAGTTGGGAGTGAGTTTTATGCTGAAGCGTTGTCCTGAAAAATTGCCAGAGTCATCCCGTCGCGGATTTACGTTGATTGAATTGCTCGTGGTGATTTCCATCATTGCGACTTTGATGGCATTGATTCTGCCGGCCGTGCAGCAGGCTCGTGCGTCAGCTCGACGGATGCAGTGCATGAACAACGTCAAGAACGTCACACTTGGAGCACTCAACTTCGCCAGCTCGCGAAAAGATGGGCTGCCACCTTCTGGCAGCTACTCCACTGGCGGAGCTTTTGGTTCACTGATTCAAGGTCCAAGCTGGGTTGTCAGCCTGCTGCCATTCCTGGATCGTCGGCCAGACTATGACAGATGGAACTTCACAACCGACTTCAACTCTGGAACGAATGCAGCAACAGCCGCGATTAACATTGCTGTTCTGACCTGCCCGGATGATGAGTCAGCCAACGGAGTGAGCGGTGGATTGAGTTATGTGGCGAATTGCGGAGTTGGTGATGGCAACATTGATGTCAAATCTTTTTCGCCATCCACACCGACCGAATTTGGACACTGCTTTCCTGTGGAGCCCCTGGGTTGGGCCGACGGAACCTCAGTAGCGACAACTGCAAATTGCAATATCTGCAAAGACTCAACATTGTTCTGGCCACATTTCGATCGACATGTGCAGGTAAATCCGGTGGGGTCTTTTGTGGATGTTGCGGCCGGTCAAGGAAGTACAAACCTTGGGCAAGTGTATGATGGTGCAGGTAACACGCTGATGTTCACGGAAAATGTCAACGCCGGACGAAATGTCGTGAGTGCTAGCGCAGGATGGGCTGACCCTGCAATCAGGAGTTGCGGCTTCATCTATCCAGTTGACTCTGGTACTCCGGCCACATACGGTCGGATGGACGTGATTCCTTTCACGCCAACTGCCGCCATGCAAGTTAGTGCAAAACGGTTCATCAATCAGGAAAAGAACGGCGTTGATGGAGCGGCCCCGTATCCCAATAGTCATCACTCGGGAGTTGTCGTCGCTTCATTCTGTGACGGATCTGTAAGAACGGTCGATGAGAACATTGATAAATCTGTGTATACACGGCTGATGACACCTTCCGGTGCCCGTGTGCGGTCCATCACCGGGTTCGCTCCGGAATCGCCATTATCAGATAATGCTTTCTAGCCATTTATAAAGACGTCCTCGCCAACTCTAGCGAATTTAGGTAATTTGCATATTATAAGTTGTGATTTACTTTTTTCGCACGTCAAGTGTGTTTATGATCAGCGACCAAAGGTACTCTTCCGTCAATCAATTCGGAGTATGTCAATGAAAAATTTTGTATTGTTTTCAGCTGCCGTCGGCATGGTGATGTTTGCACCGCATGAGGCGTTTGCTACAACCATTACTTTCACCGGTGCCGCCACCACGCCTGATACACCGAGCGTTTCGGAGTCAGGCTTCACCTTCACAAGGGACAATAGTCTTGGCGGTAGTATGGGCATCAGCGCGGCTGGTGGGGTTTTTGTAACGGGAAATTTCCTACGGTTTAACCAGCCAGCGACTGTCACCTTGACTGGCCCACCCGCGTTCAACTTGATGGCTATTGATTTTTCTTCATTCGTCATTCCTTC
>JAYVNW010000495.1:0-4164 GCA_043758225.1 Candidatus Kuenenia sp.
CGGGTCAACAACGGAACCACTGACCGTTACCTTCGTTTTATAAAGTACCTGAACCGGCTGATGGGCGGCGTTGAATGTTGTGGTGACAACACCCATTTCACTTTCGGCAGTGCTTTGATTTCCAAAAGCGTCGTACCCGATATTCGTTTCATTGAAACCTGGATCAATAGTCTTTGCCAGTCGGCCAGCCGTATCAAATTCATAGCGTGTGACTGATCCTCGTTCGTCCGTTTCGCTAGTCAAGTCGCCCTTTGCGTTGTACAGTAGCGAGCGAGTTGTGCCGTTGGCGAAAATCGTTTGCGACAAACGATTCAGCACGTCATAGACGAATTGTGTTTTGTTGCCGTTTGCATCCGTTTGTGATGCCACGGTACTGTTGACGTTGTATTCAACCGACGTGAACGTGCCATCAGGACGAATCTCCCGCAACACTCGTCCAGCGTTGTCGTATTCATAGCGGTAGACTGAACCGTCCGGATTGATCCGACGCTCTACAAGTCCGTTTCGCCCGTAGAAATACTGCGTTCGCAGAGTCGCATTCGGAATATACGGATCAGGGGCTAGACTTTCGATCAATCGTCCTAACTGGTCATACGTGAAATCTGTGCTTTTCGCCAAAAGCCCATTGCTGCCGTAATCCCAGACATAATCGATTGCGCCAGTGTTGTCGCGCGAGGTCCTATCGACGCTCACAGTTGCCAGTGTGTTGTTCGCAAATTGCCTGTGATCGACAACAACTGGATTTCCGAAAACATCGTATCCCAGACGATCGAACTGCGTAGAGTGTCCTTTCGGCGAAGTAATCTCGGCGATCAGCCCCGTACCTGTCGTGGTTGCTGCGGATGAGTATCTGTACGAAGTCACGTTGTTGAGGGCGTCGGTCGATGTCGCAACAGCTCCAATCGCATGTCCCGACGCGCTGTCAGTGAAGTACGTATTCGTCATGATCGGCACGAGCGTACCGCCGGCTGTCCGTTCAACGATCGTCGAGATCTGGTTGTAAACCGGATGATACGTCATGATTTGAGCAATCCCCGCTGCATCCGTGTGCCGCGTGGTATTTCCCTTCGCGTCGTATTCCCAGCTTTCTGAACGACCGCCAGTCGATGTCGTTTTCGCGACCTGCCGCACATTGGGTGCCATATCGTACAGGACTCTCTCGCCACTTTGTGAGATGGTCTCAATGAGATCGCCAAAGTCAGAGAACTGACTGGTCGAAACATGTCCAGACGAATCAACTATCGACGTGGTGCCATCAAATTCATTGTAGATGAAATGCGACGTTCCACCCGCCGCGTCTGAGATGTTGCGAAGTCGACCATTGCCGTAATACTCGAATGATAGCGCAAATTCTGCCCCAGTATCGAGTAAACCACCCGCGTATGCAGATGCGGTTTTCAACAAAAATGCAAGTCGATCCCCGCGCTGCGGTGCCGCAGGAGTACCAATCCTTTCGTACCACGTGTAGTGGAATCGGGACTTTGTAGAAGCGAGCTGCAAACCTGCTCCGGATCCGGAAGATTCCGAAACTTTGACATCGCTGAGATTATTGCCGGTGTCGTACGTATAGTTCCATATCCGCGTGCCCGACATTCCCACGCCAGGTGTACTGCCGCCAGGTGCAGCAGGAATCTCCATCCGGCTGATCAAGGCATTCGTATAGGTAAACTTCGCCAGGATTCGTGTCTCATTCGCAGCATCAACAATCTGAGTGATTCTTGTCGGCACCGCTGAATCACGTTGAACGAACATCTTATTGCCAAACCGGTCAGCAATTGAGATCAGCAATGCTTTAGTCTCGCCCGTCTGTCGCTGGGCAGCAGTATTGAAATCCTGAAAGCGGTAGACCGAGCCATCGGCGAGCGTGATTTCATAGAAATCACCCAGCGTCGCCTGTGAACCAGAACCGGTGTCAAATCGCCGAATTGTCACTCCTGGCATATTGAAAGGGCTGTCATAGTCGGCACTGGAACCAGTTACTGCCCCGTTGGCAGAAAAGATGGCGGTGGAACCATCATCTTTCTTCCATGCTATCGAAGAAGCTTCACCCAGTCTCGCGCTCTTGATGACCACTGGCGTCGCAGAGTCAAAACGAAAATTCGTTTGTTGTAAGAAAACCTGGTTCGCAGTCACTGTTGCAATGTCGAGTCGCTGCGACAAAACGCTCGACCAACCATTTCCAAAATCACCCGCGTTGGCAGGATTGACAATGCTGTACTCTGAATCAACGTCGCTTCTTGGCGATGTCCACGTCCGAGTAAATGGGATAGACAAGCCAGGAATCGACAACGTGAAATCAGTATCAGATTTTCGGAGAATGCCCTGATACCCGTCCGGGGCAGCCGTTGAGTTTTGAAGTGGCGACGAACGGGACAACGTTAACTCTCCGGAATCGGCTACGCCGCCATGGAGCAGATCAACTGAGCCGTTAATGTTTGTTGACATCATCAGCGATTCAATCATCGGGACTGCGAGCGGCGTTGCGTTCGAAGTGCTGGTTGTTTGATACCTCTCGTGTAACCAGACAACACCTGACCAATTTCCAAGAGCCTCGATCGACGTGGAAATCGTAACTATTCCACCGTTATTCAATTGCGTATTGATCAAGTTGAACGCATCAGTGCGCGCTGCAATGTCGCCCCCCAAAATCGTCGTAAGAGTTTGGCTGCCAAGGTTCGTGCCCCATTGATCGAAATAAGTATCAGAAGTAGGTGTAGATACTTTTTTAAGTCTCAACACAGAGTGTCCACTCAATCTTGCGGCAGCCAAAATCGTCAGTGCGGAATTCGCAGGACCATCAGTGAGTTCTGAAAGTAATTCATGTTCACGTGCGGATAATTCTGTCGCAGTGAGCAATGCGCGAGATCGCTGAATGGAATCCGATTGGATTGTTGCGGCACCATTCCGCGGTACGTACAGCAAACTTCCAACTGGGAAGTCCACGGTCAATTCCTGCGAACGAACGAAGTACACGGAATCTGGCTGAACGACAACTGACTTTCCGGACACCAATCCGGCACTTACTGACGGTTGTACGACAATTGAATTTGTCAAACGTGCGATGTCATCGACAGTCTGCTCGCTGATCATCAAAAAACGTGCGGCTGCGTATGACAACGACTTTTTGATCACGTCATTTGGTTGGTAGCCTGACTTTAAATAGTCATTTCCATACTGACCACCACCAAGAACGGGAACTTGATCGTACGTTTCCGCAAGTTGGTCACTGCGGTTTGCCACATCCGTTGCTGAATACTGTCCTGCCTGCAGAATGAGACTTGAAAAATATCCGGGCCGAGGCGTCAGGACTTGCGATTTTGGAACACTGTCTGACGTCTCACGAAAATCCATTTTGATGCGCAGCGTGCCGGGAATAATTGTCGCCGTTACGCCGAAAGTACCATAGGGCACTCCGTCAATCTGCAGCTCCGCTTTACGGTCCAGTGTAGTGAAGATTGAAATGTCTTTCAGTGCCAGGTCTGCGACTCGCGTCGGTATGGTCGTGTCGGCACCGGGGAGCCCCATGAAACGCGAAGTGACAGTGTCATCACCGGCGATGAAACTCAGTGTTACAGTTTGATAGTCTTTATCGCGCCAGGCTGCGGACGGCCATGATTCTGCTGCCGTTGAGGCCACCAGGGAAATTGGAATTGTCGGCTGGTTGTTTGCCAGGATTGTTCGCGTTTGACCGATTCCATTGGCGCTGGCCCGCACGGCAGAACTGGTGCTTTGAAGCTTCTGATCGATGATCCAATCAAGAGGACTTGAAGTCCTTACATTTGAACCTGTCATTTGAATATTGTCGATGTAGTGCTGCCCGGCACCCCCCGTGTAGACCCCAAACCGGCCGCTAGTTGAATCGGAGGAGTACGTCGTCGCAAGATCAGCAACAAGTTTCACTTTTCTAATCGTGCCACTTGCCTCTCGCCATTGAACGAATGCTGTCACTTGCGGCCCCATCGAAAGTTGCACATTGAACGGTACAAATCCGGTCAACGCTGCCAGCGAAAACGCAGGTGCATCGGTGACATTCTGATCGATCGTTTTCGTGCTGAAACCAAACGGCGCGGGTTGTGTATCAGAAGTTGAAACATCGTAAATAATGCCGCCTATTCGAAAATAAAGCTGAGGCTCCGCGGAGAGTCCGCCTGACCACGTCACTCC
>JAYVNW010000496.1:0-1832 GCA_043758225.1 Candidatus Kuenenia sp.
TTGTTCTGGGGAGCGTGCAACTGCCGGATCTGCGATGTATTTCGACCGAATTCCTATGAATTAAATGCACGCGGCTTCGAGGAGCTTGATCCACGGTGCGACGTAATGTCCGTTGTCGTGGAACGTGCGGCCGCTGACGAGGTTGCCGTCGATGACACACGGCTCATTTACATAAATACCACCGCAGATTTCCAGATCGAAACGGCACTTTGCGACCGTTGCCATACGACGACCTCGGACGCAGTCTGCGTAGGAGGGAATTTCGACTCCGTGGCAGACACTGGCGACGGGTTTGTCAGCTGCGAAAAAGTGTTTTGTCGCACGGATCAGGTCTGCGTCGTATCGAATGTATTCCGGCGCTCGACCGCCAGAGAAAAAAATGCCTGCGTATTCCTGTTCGCGAATGTCGTGGAACGCGATGTCCGCATCGATGGAATAGCCTTCCCATTCTTTCGTGATCGTCCAGCCGGGTTTCACTTCATGCAGTACCATCTGGTAACGCCGTTTCTCCGGCGCTGCGACGACTGGCTGAAATCCAGCTTCAATGAGTCGGTAGTAGGGATACATTGTGTCGAGCGTCTCGGTGGCGTCGCCGACGATGATGAGGACTTTATTGGAGGGCATGATCTACTTCAGCAAATAGCGATTGGCGATCGTAATCCCACTCAACATTGCGCCGACGATGCCGAGGAATCCCTGATCGGTACCACACAGATAAAGATTTGGTAACGACGTCTGCCCGTTGACAAACTTCTGCGGAGCACCGTAGACGCAGCCGTTGAGATGACCGGTGAATCGGCGAATCGTACGCGGTGTGAAGACATCTGTGTCAATCACATGCGAACGGAAATCCGGCAAGTGCTGGAGTGCGCTCTGGATGATCCGGGAGTTCCAGAGATCCTTCGCAGCAATGTATTCGTCTTCAGGCAGATTCATCCAATAATGCGGATCTGCCAGAGCTGTGATACGAATTCTGCCGTCTTCGAGCGGTTGCGAATAGTCGAAGTTATTTGGCGAACATACTATGCCGCTGCGAAGATCGACCGGGACGTTTGGACGTTCGTAATGAAAATCTTTAGTGTCGCTGTAGAACACGATCGTGTCATTGTGTCCCAGCGATGCCGGTTCGCAATCGAGAATACTGATGGATTCTACAAACGAAATATCTCCGGGTTCCGCTTTCAACAACGGAGCAGTCGGATCAACCAATCGCATCGTTTCTGCAGCACCGGCTGATGACAGGATATTGTCAGCTTCGATTTCTGTGCCATCGTCCAATAACACAGAGGTGGCTTTGCCATTGGTCTGGCGGATTTCCTGCACTCCCGCGCGGAGTTTCAAGTGTCCGCCAAGCGATTTGAAATGCTTTACCAGTCGTTTCAGAATCAGACGAATCCCGTCGAAAGGTCGTCCGAATCCTTCGTGAAAAATGCTCTTGAACATAATCACAAACTGATTGAAGTCCATATCACGCGGCGTCGCGCTGCCGTAAAACATCAACGGACAGAAAATCATATCAACAAGGAGTGGGTCGCGGATGTATTCCGAAACGACCTGCCGGGCGGATACTGACGCTCGATCGAGATCCAGTGCGTTATGTTCGGCGATGCGAGTGACGAGGCGTCGAAAACCGTCGATCTGCTGCGGAAAGGCGGCCGCGATCTGTTCGACGAAGAAGTTGAACTGATTCGTAAAGTGCAGCGCACAATCCGGGAAGGCGATTGTGGAACGCAATTGTGGGCGAAGATCGAAGTCCTCCCACTTCATGCGCAGTTGTCTCAACAGTTTGCTGAGTGGTCCCTGCTTAGTGCCGGGTTCCGCGTAGTTGGTGA
>JAYVNW010000497.1:0-2062 GCA_043758225.1 Candidatus Kuenenia sp.
TGATACTCTTCATTTCCAAGTTCGACCAGATCGCCGTGGTGTGGACCTTCGCCTGGATGAGCGTGCTCAGCATGTGCCGTTGTTTCCGGTGGCTCTTCCGTCATGACCGCCGAACTGCCGTTGCTCGATGTGGTACCTGCATCTGGTTCTGTACAGCCCACCATGGCGAATACGGCCAGTCCCGCTAATGGCAGGCTTAAACATTGCAGTGAATTATCCTTCATTTGAAAACGAATCATCAGAACTCTCCTTGTGAAACTTGTTACATAATAGAACGAGTCTCCAGACCCGTCCAGACCTCTACATGTCCGATCAGGACAGGATTAGAGTCCCGTCCTTCTTAAGAGTGATCTCCATTCTTAATCGAAATGACTCGCTGCCGTGGCGGCCTGTGTATTCGACCTGCGGCATTAAGCTACGGGGTGTGCGAAATTTCTTCGTGCGGTTCGACGAACGCAATCGCTTCTTTTGCTTCGTTGACGACTCGTTGAGCTTCTTGCAAGCCAAACAACCAGAACAGCGCGGGATGGACGAAGAAGTCCAGAAGTGTCGAACTTATGACACCACCTAGAATCACAGTCGCGACAGGGTACAGAATCTCTTTGCCCGGTTCGCCAGCCGCCAGAACCAACGGAACCAATCCGATGCCAGCAGTCAACGCAGTCATAAGGACCGGTGCCAGGCGTTCCTGTCCCGCACGAATAATCATGGAATGTGACCATGTCTCGCCTTCGTACTTCACAAGATGCAGATAGTGATTCAGCAGCAGAATGCCGTTGCGAGACGCAATCCCCGCCAGCGAAATAAAACCAACCATCGCCGCAATTGTCAATGTCTGACCGGTGATGACAAGGGCTGCCACGCTTCCGATAAATGCCATCGGCAACGCGGCCATGACTTGCAGACTCAGATTGACTGAACGGAACATTACAAACAGCGTCATGAAGACGCCGATCAGCGAAACAATGAACAACAGCCCAAGAATCCTGCTTGCCTCTTTCTGGCTTTGAAACTGCCCACCGTATTCCACGAAGTATCCCGGTGGCAGTGTCGCGGCAATCGGAGCAAGTTTTTTCTGGATGTCCGTGACAACATCCACAACGCCGCGTTCGCTGACGTTGCATTGCAGCACGATTCTACGACGAACATTTTCTCGATTGATCGTGTTCGGACCGCCGGCTTCATAGATATTCGCTACGGATTCCAGCGGCACAGTACCGCCTTCCGGAAGTTCGATCGACAAACGGCGCAATACGTCCAGGTTTTCGCGGTCCGGCTTGTCGAATCGAACAACAAGATCGAATGTTCTCTGTCCGTCAAGGACTTCTGAAACAACGACGCCGTTGAGTGCAGTTTCAATCACCTGATTGACATCGCGCGCCGTAAGACCATTCAACGCCAGTTTGTCGCGGCGCAATTCGACTCGCAATTGTGGAATCAGTACCTGCGGTTCCAGCATCAGGTCGGCGACACCAGGCACAGACTTCACCGCCTGTTGCATCTCCTGAGCTTTTCGGCGAAGCAAATCCAGATCGTCGCCATAAATCTTGATTCCAATCTGCGCCTTCACGCCGGACAGCATGTGAGAAATCAAATGCGAAATTGGCTGCTCCACTGCCGAAACTACCCCTGGAATATCGGCCATCGCTTCGCGAATTTCATTGATTTGTTCTTCACGTGTACGATGTGAACTGGGGTTGAGATCAATGATCAATTCGCTGGTATTCACACCTTCGGCATGTTCATCCAGTTCTGCGCGTCCGGTACGTCTTCCCACACGAATTACGTCGTCAATCTTCATCAGTCGTTGCTCGCAACGACCTGCGATACTGTTAGAAACAGCCAGGGACGTTCCTGGCGGCAGCACCACGTTCAGTTGAATGGAACCTTCATTGAACGGTGGCAGGAAGTCACGCTCCAGATTCATGACGAACATCAATGAGATGGCAACGCTGACCACGACGACTGCCAGATTCATGCGGGGAAATGCGAGGCTGAAGCGAATAATGTGGCTTGCGAAATTCTTCAGAACTCGCAGCACAAACCCATCGGCTCCGTGCTC
>JAYVNW010000498.1:0-1569 GCA_043758225.1 Candidatus Kuenenia sp.
AATCCGTACTGAGAGAGAAAATCCGTAACCTCGGCCTCCAAAAAGGCTGGATGGCTGCGGCGTAAGTCGCTCAAGGCGAACAATCGGGTAGCGACCTTCGGCAGAATTTGAAAATTCGCAGTTGTTCGCTTTTCGCTTGCACTCAGATGCCATTCAACATGGCGGCGACTGAATCAGAACATCGGCGACAGACTGCGGAAAACACCCTCAATGATTTGCCCGCCAAAACCCGGTTTGGGCATTCCCACGAGGCATTCAGAAGCCAGATCTGAAAACCAAGTTTCAATCTTTCCTATCGCCTGTGGAGCATATACGAGTTGCACAAGTTCGTAGTTTAAAAACAGACTGCGCATATCAAAATTTGATGAACCAATCGATGCGAAGTCCGTATCGACGATCATCACTTTGGCGTGCACCATGGTGTTCGGATAACGCAGAATCTTTCCACCGGCCTGTTGTATATCGCGCAGCAATGCAGCTCCGGCAAAGTCCGA
The DNA here is from genome assembly GCA_043758225.1 of Candidatus Kuenenia sp. Taxonomy (GTDB): domain Bacteria; phylum Planctomycetota; class Planctomycetia; order Planctomycetales; family Planctomycetaceae; genus SXXK01. The sequence continues at coordinate 495 of JAYVNW010000498.1, forward strand.
AATTCGATGATTGGATTTCTCCGGCACCAGGATTCGAACATCGACGCCGCGCTGGCAGGCGAACACCAACGATTCAACCAATGACTCATTGGGAACAAAATAAGGAGTCACAATCCAGATTCGTTCGCGGGCACGATAAATCGCCGTCAAACTCAACGAATACACGGAGTCCGTGGTCATATCCGGTCCGCTGGCGATAATCTGCACGGCAGATTCTGTCATGTCACTTTGAACAATAGATTCAGACTGAATCGAATTGCCGGGAAGGCTCCGCTGTCGCAAGGCGCGATCGGCTGGACTGGCATCGGTGGCATAGTTCCAGTCTCGATCAAAGATATCCAGCAAATCCCTTGCCGCCGGACCGTGTGTCAACAGGCCCACATCTTTCCAGCATGAGGAATCGGATTCAGACACGAATTCCTGGTTCTCGACATTCATTCCTCCGACGAACGAAACCTGTTCATCGACAACCAAAATCTTACGATGGTTCCGCAAATTGGTTGGCGCGCGAAGCTTGAAATGCATCACCGGTTTAAAGACGGCAAACTCCCCTCCAGCGTTTTTGAGGGGTTCAAAGAATCTTCGTGGAGTTTTCAGTGAACCGAGTCCGTCAATAAGGACTCGCACCTTGACTCCTTGTTGAGCTTTTTGAATCAGCGATGTCAGGAGTTTCTGTCCGGAATCATCACTTGCGAAAATGAACATCGACAGGGCAATGGACGATTCCGCAGCATCAACCAGTCCAACGATCATCTCCAACGCCCTGGAACCTGACTGACATAGTTTGACGAAGTTTGTATCTCGCGCAGGATAGGCTCCGTACGATTGAGCCAGCGCATTCCAGCCGAGACGATCAGCGGCTGTTGTAACCTTTTTCTGAGGTTCCCTCGCCTGTTTATCGAGACGCAACTTGCGACCACCAAACATCAGGTAGATCATCGAACCTAATAATGGCGCGAGGATAAACAACAACAGCCAGGCCATGGTGCTGCCGGGCGACCTTTTATGACGCAACATGTGACTGATACTGGCAATGGCCAGCAGATACGTGACAATCAGCAGCACATGGGTCCAC
>JAYVNW010000499.1:0-10147 GCA_043758225.1 Candidatus Kuenenia sp.
CACCGACACATCTTTATCCAGCCCTCGCGCGTAGATGTCTTCAACCAATGCGGAAATGCCGGCGTCAAACGTCGGAAGATGTTGCTTCAAATGAGCAAAGTTGTTGCCGTGTGTGTCCCAGAATCCGTACGCCACTGTGACAACTCGCACTCCGGCTTCGACCAGTCGGCGCGCGATGACTAATTGATCATTCCATGTCGGAGCGCCGTCGCCGAGATGTTTGGCGGAACCGCGTCCGTAGCGTTCCAGAACATGCTTCTCCTCGTGTTCCACATTCATCGCATCGACAAGTCGCGAAGATGTCAGCACATCAAACGCACGGCGGTAACTTTCATTCATCTCGTCAATGCTGCCGGTGTCCGCTTGACGACGATACGAATCAAGCTGATCCAGCAATGATCGACGACTCGTGAATGCGGGCGATTCAATGTACCTTAAACGCATGCTGGCAAGGTCTTCGCCATCTGCCCGCACCTGATTGAACGCACTCCCGATGTAGCCAGCTCCGGTGCTGTTATAGGGTCGATGCTGCATCGTTGGAAACAGGTCAACGAAGGGAGGTGTGACTTCATTGGTCGCACCTTGAACACGAGCAACCACGGAGCCAAAGTTCGGAATGCCATCGCGTTGAACTTCACTCATCGTGAAGCCTGTCAGGTTTTGAAAGCTGGAGTGCTCATCGCGCTGCCCGACGATCGAACGAATGATCGAACAGCGATCGGCGACACCCGCAAGCCTGGGCAACAGTTCACAGTATTCGATTCCCGGAACCGTTGTGGCAATCGGATTAAACTCGCCTCGAATTTCTGCCGGCGCGTCGGGCTTGAGGTCGAATGTATCCTGATGTGGCATGCCCCCGGACAGGTACACCATGATGACCGATTTGTGTCGGCTCGCAGATGCGCTGTCTGGGTTCTGCGATTCTGCCGCCAATAGATCAGCAAGCGTCAGGCCACCAATTCCGAGTCCGCCAACCTGCATGAATGATCGACGACTCAACCCGTCACAATAGCGGTGCGAAAGTCCAAAGAAATTCCACATCGGTGGGTTTCCAAAACTACAGGAAGGCAGAAAAGGCGGGCAGATTGCAGACTTGTATCCTACCCGGAAATGTCATCTGTTGCCAGCACCGATTTCGATCGGCATTTGTCGTTTCTGGACCTTACAACAAGCTCCGCCATCGCTCAATCGAGCCACGGACGAGTTGTCCCATCTTTGGCGGTGACGCCTCGAAATTTACGGGAAAGCCGTTTTCAATGAGGGCTTCGGTACAGGTTGGCCCGATTGAAGCGACTTGAGTTCGCTGTTCAATTGCATTGCGCATTGCTGGCAACACGCCCAGCTTCTCGGCCACCGCCAGCACGCTGCTTACCTGACTGGCGCTCGTGAACACCAGAATATCAACCTTGCTCGCAGCGGTTTCTCTCAGCGCCGTTTCCAACGGTGTCGTGTCTTCCGGCAAAGCCCAGCGATACACTGGAACCGGCGTCACGATGGCACCGCGTTTATCCAGTTCCGCATACATTCGTGAATTCGGCAGGCCGTATTCCTGAACGGCGACGGCCTGGCCCTCAATCACGATGCCAGATTTATCTATCTCCGCAATCAGTTCGCGCCAAGTATTCGGCTCTGGCGCGCGGACGGCATATTTGAGGCCGACTTTGCTCAATACCGCTGCCGGCTTTGGACCGCGAATGACGATCGTCGTTTTGCCCAACACTTCGAGCATTGACTCGTACAAGCCTTGCGATCTGGCAACATCGAACAGCGCTTCAGTTCCGACACCGGTGAGCAATATCACGATCGGAAACTTTCCGGCGATCAAATCCTTTATGGTCTGAATCGCGATCGGATTATCTCCAATCGGTATCTCACGCATTGACGGTGCCGATATCGGCTGGCCGCCGTGACGTGCAATTAAAGAACACATCTCGTCCGCCCGACGGCTTTCGAACGAACAAACAACGGGAACGGATGAATCGGACATCAATGAGCTATCACTCTCTATGAATCATGAACGCCGCGAAGGTTTCGCCGCTGATTTACCCTGCGTGGTCTTGACTGTTGGGGATTTCTTTTTCGCCGACTTCACGGAAGCTTTCGCTGTGCTGGTTTTTGACGCTGCACTGGCTCGACTCTTCTTCACTGACGCTTTCGAGACTGACGCTTTCGAGACTGACGCTTTCGAGTCGGCATTTTTCCTCTTTGACTTTAATTTCGGCTTCGGTGCATCAGCGACAGCAGTGTCGGCAACTTTTGATTTCTGCGACTTCTTTTTCACGCTTCTTTTCTTTGCCGATGTCGGAGTTTCAGCCGCGACGTTGTCCAGTTCAATTCCGAATATCGCTCCAAGATCCTGTGAGTCCAGTCCACCGCTTGCGCTACCCGTGAGTTCGCGGTCCAGATTGCCTGCCGCGATTGCCTGAGTCACCAGTTCCTGATGATCAACACCACGCAGCATAAAGAGTAGTTCAGGTTGGCTATCAAGTCGCGAGCCGATACCATACATCACGGCGGCAAGATGCTTACAGCACGACGAGTAGTCCGGACAACTGCACGACATCTTGATTTCTTTTGGCGACGGGAAGAGCCCCGACTTCTGATCCGTGAGGCGTTTCATCACTCCATCGGACAGTTTTCCGGACAGAAGATCCAGCAATGAATCAATCGACTCGCTGCATTCAGAACGGATCAATTTCCATCGCTTGGCATCGAGAGCCGTAATGTCGATCTTCACGGTGTAGGGTTCCGATCCCGCGACCATCGCTTCGATCTTTTTCGGCTTGATAATCAGATCAACCACAGAGCCGTTGCGAACATACGTCGCACCTCGAGGCAATCGGTTGGAGAAATCCTGATACGCGGTCAGGTTGTCACACCACGCTTTACCCCAAAATGTTTTGGCGATCAGCCGTCCCTGAATCATCACTGGCTGCACTTCGCGTTTTTGTTGCTTCGCGACCAGCGCGGCTCGCTTGGCTGCCTGGTTCAGTTTTTGCGAGACTGACACATATGGTGCCCACTGCTGTCCCCAACCCATGTTGAATCCTTTCTCAGATGCCAGGTAAGTTTCGTCACTTCAGAGAAAGTACTTTGTGCGAATCGTACATCGTGGTCAATCGGCTGATGCTGAATTCTTGCGACAGGGTGCGGCCACGGATTTCGGTAGGACCTCCTTGCCGAGGAGGATTTTTCAATTTGCCGCAAGGCCAACTACTAGAGCGGACGTCCGCTCAAGGGCGATGTGTTGCGATCCAATCGACGGGGAGTGAGTCGGAGGTTGCAGCAAGCTGCAAAGTCCTTTCCGGCAGAAAGGACCTACAAAAGACATTCCTTTCCGGCAGAAAGGATCTGCTTTCATAATGATCTGCGACTGCACTCGGAAATCGTTCAACACCGTGCTTCATTCATCAATCGCCGCTCTTGTCACATCCAGCGCCACAAACTTCAACAGTTCCGAATCGCTCATTTCTGTCAGCAGTGTCTCACTGCCTTCCCCAAGGACATTGTTGGCGAGTTCTTGTTTGTCGCGAATCATTTGATCGATGCGTTCCTCCAATGTTCCCTTGCAGACGAATTTGTGAACCAGCACGTTGCGTTTTTGACCGATACGATAGGCTCGGTCGGTTGCCTGGTTTTCGACGGCCGGATTCCACCATCGATCAAAATGAATCACGTGCGACGCTGCAGTGAGGTTCAATCCGGTGCCACCGGCTTTGACTGAAATTACAAAGAACGGAACATCATCGCGCTCCTGAAACGACTTCACAAGATCCTTGCGTTTTGCGACAGCGACACCGCCGTGAAGCACGAGCCCGGGCTTTCCAAATTCGCCACCAAGGAATTCGGCGATGGGTTCACACATCGACTGAAACTGAGTGAACACGAGCACCTTTTCCTGGCGGGCACGAATGGGTTCGCAGATACTGCGAAGACTTTGAAACTTTCCGCTTTCGGTTGGATCGAACGCTTTCTGAGCAAGGAACTGATCAGGATGATTGCACAGCTGTTTCAATCGCATCAACATCGACAACACCAGACCACGACGCTGAATGCCGTCTGCGTCCTTTAACTGTTTTTCGACATCGGCAATCACTTTTTCGTACAGCACGGCCTGCTTCTTTGACAGCCCGCATTCGACATTCATCTCCGTCTTGTCCGGAAGATCCGGCACAATATCCGGGTCGGTCTTCATGCGGCGCAGGATGTAGGGACGGACGAGTTTTCGCAGGGCGGAAACTGCTCCGGCATTCTGATTTTTTGTCATCTGTTTGACAAAATCGCGAAATTGCTTGACCGATCCCAACAGCCCCGGCACGCAGAAATCAAACAGCGACCACAGATCGCCCAGCTGATTTTCAACGGGGGTTCCAGTCAATGCGATACGGCCTGAGGCCTTGAGTTTGCGCACAGATTTCGACTGCGCGGATCCGGAATTCTTGATCGCCTGCGCTTCGTCGAGCACCACCATTCGCCAATTCACGTCGCCGGGCCACGTTGAACGACGAATCAAAGTATACGTTGTGATGACAACATCGTACCCTGCTAATTCCGTCGCTGGCGTCTTTGCTATCTTGTCGAGAGTTGCGGCGTCACATTCCGATCGATGTGCCAGACAGACTTTCAATTGCGGGGCGAATTTGTCGAGTTCCTGCTTCCAGTTCCCAATCAAAGATGCCGGCACGATAAGCAGGAAGGGTGTCGATTTAGTGAGCGGCAACGCGCTAGCCGCCGGTTTCTGTGTTAAAAACTTCGGTGAAGACCCGCGGCTAGCGCCTTGCGGCTCACTGCCTGGGATCAAGTCAGCACCGTCCCTAGCGGCGGCAGCCTTCAATTGCAGAATCAAATCGATGACCTGAATTGTTTTGCCGAGCCCCATGTCATCCGCAAGGCACGCACCCAGACCGAGTGTCGTCATAAACCATAACCACTTGACGCCGTCCCGTTGATATGGTCGCAGCGTTGCGTTGAGTTCGCGACCTGGATCGCAACCGACGATGCCGTGCGGATCGCGAATCTGCTGCAGGATTTCCGTCAGCCATGCTCCGGACGTGACCGACGACCATTGCATCGTTTCGTCGTCAACAGATTCAGACGCCTGCAACTGCGTCCCGGCCAGCAGCCGCATGCCTTCCAGAAACGAAATTCCGTCGGCGTGCTTTTGTTGTAATTCCTTCCATTGCGCAAGAGCTTCGTTGAGTTTCTGCTGATCGACTTCAACCCATTTGCCGCGCAGCAGCATCAGGCCATCAGTCGCGGCGAGGAGTTGCTGTCGCTCAGCATCTGTGAGCGGCGTGCCATCGACGGAAAGGTTGGCTGAAAAGTCCAGCAAGCTATCCATGCCGACGGCGCTGGTTCGCTGATCACCGATGCGAACCTGCACCTGCGGACGCGTCACCTTCCGCGCCTTCCACCAGTCGGGAACTCGAACGCTCAAGCCCGCTTCTTCCATGATGCCTACGTCATTCAAAAAGCGATACGCCTGCGACACGGTCCATGCCTGCGGCTGAAAGACTTCGCGCGAGGTCAACATGCGGCCTGCGATTTCACTGCGACTGGCGGCCGCCCGCACTGGTGCCAGCAACGCGGCAAGTTTCGACTGGTCTCGCTCCGCAGCATACTGTCGCAGCGCTTCTCCCAAAGGCAGATGCTGCACCTGCGCCTTAGCCGACATTCGATGTGCATAGGTGGCGAGAAACGCAAACGGCCGGTCGGGATCTCGCTTATTCTCCGCCAGATGAAACGTGACTCGCCCGAGCAGGTGCGCATCCGGATTCAGCTTCAGCAGCAATCCGCGACATCCATCATCGGTGTCGTGCGCGCGTTGCAGAAATTCCGCAAGCAATTCATTCCACGACGCCTTGAGCAATTCATTCGTCAGAAACTCAAGGCCCCGCATCGGCGGTGCATCGGCGACCAGAACAGCAAGCGTGAGTTCATCCGGAGCGGTGATGATTCCCACATCACTTTTTCTGCCTGCAGTCGCTTTTCCGGACTTTGCAGCTTTTTCAAGCGTTGCGAACCGTTCATCATCCAGCAGCGACATGGACTTCAAAAACCGTTGAGCCCAATTTCGCCAAAAGACAAACTCCAGCGGCAGCGTAGTCTTGTTGCCTAGGCCAGCCAACTGCAGCAATCCATTGGCAGTTGATATGTCGAACGCGCGCAGCAGTTCCGTGCCAGCCAATTCTTCAAATGTAACGCCCGGAAAAGTTTCATCCCTTGCCTGTTCAGTTTCACAGACGAGGCGGCCTGATGGCGTGATCGATAGATTGAGTTGCATGAGTCCAGGACTGGTTGCGTGGTAGAGTTCAAGTAGGACAGGCTTTCCGCCTGTCGCCAGACGACAGGCTGGAAGCCTGTCCTACGATTCGGCATTCGGCCGGTTACAGGTGCATCAGACGAACATTGACTTTGGAATCCTCTTGTTTCGGCATACAATTAAGACCCTCGCCTTTCCAGCAATGTACCTTGCATTGGTGGAAAAATCCTGCCATGAAGGAGTCCTACCGATGCGCTGCGGTCTGTTTGCAGTACGCTTTCTTGTTTTCATCGCGTTGATTCAGCCAGCGATCGCGGACGAGCAGAAAGCTGTTCCGTCAGATCACCCGGAACGTGCCAAAAAGGGATTAGCGCTGTTCAAGGCGTCGGTGAGAACGACTTTGATGAAGCATTGTCTGGCTTGTCACGGTGGAAAATCCGTCAAAGGTGACTTCGATCTTTCGTCGCGCGAACTGCTCATGAGCAGTGGGTTCGTGACGGACTCGGCAGATGACAGTCATTTGATGGCACTAATTGAGCACACGGCTGATCCACACATGCCGTTCAAAGCGCCGAAACTGGCTGATAGCCTGATCGCGGAGATTCGCACATGGATCAATCTCGGAGCGCCGTATGATTCGCCGCTTGCCGAAAAGTCGTCGACGCCGGCTCTGGAGATGGTCGTCAAAGACAGCGACCGGCAGTTCTGGTCGTTTCGACCGCTGGAGTCAATGGGTCCGCCAGCGGTGCAGGATGCTGCATGGTGTCGCACGCCGATCGATCACTTCCTCCGAGCGAAACAGGAAGCCGTGAAGCTCACACCGAACGCCACCGCCGCTCGTCGCATCCTGATTCGACGAGCGTCTTTTGGTCTGCTCGGACTGCCGCCGTCGCCGGAACAAGTTGATGCCTTTGAGAATGATACTGATCCCAGCGCATGGTCGAAGCTGATCGATGGTCTGCTCGAATCGCCTCAATATGGCGAACGCTGGGCAAGGCATTGGATGGATGTTGCGAGGTTCGCCGAATCGCACGGTTATGAACAGGACTACGATCGTCCGAATGCCTATCACTATCGCGACTTCCTGATCAAGGCCCTGAACGCCGATTTGCCGTATAACACGTTTGTGCAGTGGCAACTGGCCGGTGACGAGCTGGCTCCGAACGATCCGCTCGCCATGATGGCGACCGGGTTTCTTGGTGCCGGTGCGTTTCCGACGCAGCTCACAGAAGCAGAGTTTGAATCGGCCCGTTACGATGAACTCGATGACATGGTGATGACAACGGGCGTGTCGTTCCTCGGCCTGTCGATCGGCTGTGCGAGATGCCATGATCACAAGTTCGATCCGATTCCGTCTCGCGATTATTATCGCATGGCCGCAGCGTTTGGTTCGGCGATTCGTTCGGAGACTCAGATTGATTTGTCGCCCGAACAGAATCGCAAACGTCAAAGCGATTTCGATGTGGAATTGGCATCAAAGAAACAAGCGGCCGACTCATATCAAAAGACGAACCTGCCAGCGAAGTTTCGTGAGTGGCTTGCGAAAGATACTGCAGCGATTCCCGCAGGTCCGTGGGAAACATTGCATATCGTTTCTGTGGAATCATCCTCTGGAACGAAGCTGGAACAGCAGTCGGATTCGTCGATCCTGGCAACCGGAACACCACCCGCTCAAGACGTTGTAACGATCATTGCAGAATCGCATCGCCCCGGAATTCGCGCGCTGCGAGTGGAGGCGTTGGCTCATGATTCGCTGCCGCAAAAAGGACCCGGGCGTGCTGGCAACGGGAATTTTGTGCTGAGCGACATCAAGGTCGCGGTGCGCGATTCCGTAGGACGGGCTTCCAGCCTGTCCGGACAAGATTCGAATGAGGTTCAGGACGGACTGGAAGTCCATCCTACGGATATGGCGAAAATCACAAGCGCTCGCGCGACACATCAGCAGAATACGGATTCACTTTCAGTGGTTGCATCGTTCGATGCAGATCCGACCTCCGGCTGGGCCGTCGATGCTGGAGGTATCGGCAAGGATCAGGCTGCGGTCTTTGATCTCGAATCACCGGTTGGAATCATCGGGGCGGTTCAATGGACAATCACGTTGTCGATGAACAATCCCAATCCCAACCATAGTCTTGGCCACTTCAGATTGTCTGTTTCAGATCAGATTCAGCCCCCGCCTGAAGTTGGCAGCAGCGGACCGAATGCGAAAGTTCTGCACGCACTGGAAGTCCTGCGATCTGACGAAGTGCGGAGTAAGAATTTCGACGCATCATCTGGTGAGTGGAAAACGGGGCTCGCCTGGTTCGCGACTCGCGATGCGGAATCGATGTCGCTGCGGCAAGCGGTCACTGATTTCGAAAAGCAGGGCCCGGGATTGCAGCTCGCCAAAGTCATGGTGACCAGCGAAGGCCTGCCACACATGAGCCATCATGCGGACGATCGTGGCTTTCCTCATTTCTATCCCGAAACGCACTTGCTCAAACGCGGCGACGTGCATCAGAAACAGGAGGTGGTCAACGCGGGGTTTCTTCAAGTGCTGGCTCCAGCCGGAGTGGAATTTGCTCACTGGCAAGTCACGCCACCCGGAGACTCGCGCACTAGTTTCCGCCGTGCGACGCTGGCGAATTGGATGACTGATCCAAAAGACGGTGCCGGTGGTCTTGCCGCGCGCGTCATCGTCAATCGATTGTGGCAGCATCATTTTGGTCGCGGTCTTGTTTCGACGCCAAACGATTTCGGTGTCTCCGGTGAACGGCCGAGTCATCCGGAACTGCTCAACTGGCTGGCGTCGGATTTGATCGAGCACGGCTGGACACTCAAGCGATTGCACAAGCAGATCATGATGAGCAACACATACAAGCAGTCCGGTGAATACGACGAAGCTCGCGCGACGATTGATCGCGAGAACGTGTTGCTGTGGCGACGCACTCCGCAGCGACTCGAGGCGGAGGCAATTCGCGATTCGATGCTGGCGGTTTCCGGGAAACTGGATCCGACTCAATTCGGCCCCGGCACGCTGGATCAGAACATGACTCGCCGCAGCGTCTACTTTTTCATCAAGCGGAGCCAACTGATTCCGACGATGATGTTGTTCGACTGGCCGGAACATCTCGTCAGCATCGGCCAGCGTCCCGTGACGACGATCGCTCCGCAGGCGTTGATGTTTATGAACAGTCCACAAGGCCGCGACTACGTTGTCGCATTTGCCAAGCGGCTGCCGACCGATTCACCAGGACACGCGATTCGCGAAGCATGGCGCTTGGCGTTCGGCCGAATTCCCACGGACGCTGAATCTGCGGCCAGTGTACAGTTTCTAGCACATCAACAGGAAGTTCATACTACTGCAGGTCAGTCGGATTCGAAACATCAGGCAATCAGCGATTTTTGTCAGACAATTTTCAGCATGAACGAGTTCGTGTACGTCGAGTGAGGCAATCGATGTTTCGTTAGGAGATGAGTTTTGACCGGTGAGAATCAAGTTGAAAACGTTGATGTCAATCGCGGAAATGCGAAGCGGATACGTCGTTATTGGCGGTTTGCGATCCTCAGTTTCGCAGGACTTGTACTCTGCATTCTTGGAGTCTTCTGGTGGAAGTCAGGGCTGAATGAAAGTGAAAGGCGATTTCTGGGCGTCTGGACGTGGCAGGATAGGCCGGGCGAGATGACGTGCCATTATCGTGAAGACGGTACAATGTCCTTTACTTTCGGAACCAAATATACCACCCTTGACATCAAGAAATGGAAGGTCGATGCAAACGTGATCTCGTTCGAAAGATTCGAGAGAAACCCAGTGAAGTTTCTTGTGAAAAAGATGCTTCATAAAAACGAGCAGTACCGGGTAACTCCTAACGCCGATGGTAGCATCGCCTTTGAATCGAACGATGG
>JAYVNW010000500.1:0-10221 GCA_043758225.1 Candidatus Kuenenia sp.
ACGGTCAGCCGTTTTCCGGTGAGGGGCAATTGATTCTCGCCGCAGCGAAACAGTTGCAGAATTCAGAGGATACTGATGCTGAGTCTTTTTGGACGAGACTACGATCAAATTCGACGACGAGGGTCGCCGGACGATACAGACTCGCAATGTGCATAGAATCCTGCCCTAAGCAGGCATTGATTCGCATGGTACGGTCTCTGCAACATGGACTTCGTGGAACGGAAAACGGCCGATAATACAGGCCCGAGTGATCAATCGTGACGGGCATAAAACTGATTGGACGTGAGTTCGCGGATGTAGCAGCCAAGCAGGGTGGAAATATTTATCATGACGAGCGCCAACTTCAGGCTCCGCTGCCAGAGGGAGTTCTAGCAAAGTATAAGTGCAGTACGGGCTCAAATGCGTTGAATGCTTCTGAGATCGAATTTTGGGGTCTTCCACGGCAATGCCGAACATAGAAGGCGTGCCGGGCTCGATCCGGTATCGGCAGAAACGTTAATGATGCTGCGGTCGTCAGCTGACGCAAAAACTGCAAATCCATCCAAAACTCGCGTCGCAGCAATCGCCCTGTCAGACCGTGAATGCATTGCCGATCCAATGCCTTTCCTGACTTCGATACGGAAAAATTCACGGCATGCTTAACAATTTCAAATTGATCGCCTGATGCTTTACTGGTGCTCCTTTCAATAACAGACAACCGACTGCCTGCAAATCCTCGAACGAATGGCTCAGTAGCTGCGATTGATTTCTGGCTGTCAGACATTGTCGGTTTATCAAATATTCGGTCCATTAAGTTCGAAAATCCAGGTTATTCATTGATGAGGCCAGGAGCCAAATAATCAAGGGAAAAAGAAACCATTCAACGGGCTTATTTTCTCGTCCTGATCTCGCAAAATAGAAATCGTGACTTTTCATACGCAACAACGATAGAATGCCCACGGCGGATAGCGACGGTTCGATTTTCGCATGTGGGACCAGGTTTTGTTGCTTCGAATGGAAAGTTTCGACATGAAGACAGAGGAAGTCTCAAATCACGCAGTTCCCGCACAGCTTGCGGGAGGGAAGTCGCCGTTCTGGAAACGCCGTGCCGTCGTCACGACGTCAGTTGTCCTGTCAATGCTGGGAACTCTAATCTGCATCGCACCAACGTTTTTGACTGCCACTTCCATGCGGAACAACCTCCTGCAGTCGGCGGTCGGCAACCACGAACTCACGGCCACGGCAGAGTCTGCGACTGGAGGCTGGTTCGCTCCGCTCGCTTTTCGAGGTGTACAAATCAGAAGCGACGACGACCGTTTTTTATGGACCGTGAAAGAGATTCAGACGTCAAAAGGCCTGCTGTCGTACATCACAGATCCGGATCAGGTTGGTGACATAAGTCTGACAGACTCAGCCCTCAAAATCAGTCTTGGCGACGATGGCAAATGGCCATTCAACAAACCGTCGAAGCAATCCAATTCAGAATTCGCGTTCCACATTAAAGGCGGCTCGCTTGAAATTAATACACCTTGGCGCGAAGTACCGATCGTAGAAGTCAGCAAGCTGACAATCGATGGCGATATCGCTAAGGATGCAAATGGCAAGCGAAGACTTCACGTTGATCCAATCCATATATTGGACCATGAACCATTGTCCGAATCGCATACGCAGCAAAATCTGGCATTAATCGCACCGGTGTTGTCCCAATCGACGGAATTATCCGGAAGTGCTTCGGTTTGGCTCGATGAGATCAACATCCCAATCGGACAAGCGGTCACCGCAGACTCCACAATAGCGATAAATTCTGAAATCAAAGACGATTTAAGTGGTACTATTCCAATCCGAGGACGCGCTGAGCTCCATTCACTTGAAGCCCGTCTTAAAGAAAACTGGACAAAGCAACTTACGGCGATCATTGGACAAGTCAGCGGTTCCGTAATTCCGAACCAGATTCAGGTTCTGAAAGACTCCAAAATTGAATTTTCGGTCACTAACGTAGGTATTCACCATTCTGGCATGGTCTTTCTGTTGCCCGAACTTGCCAAAGAAATGAGCATCACATCGTCGGGCAGCGTTCATCTGGACGAAACCATCGATTTACTACTCCAATTGAACGTACCCAAAATCGCTCAGACCGGAAGGCCGTTTCTTGCCATGCTCTCCCAGATTACTTCGATGCCAATTCAACTACGAGTTTTAGGTACTGTGTCAGAACCAAAAATTCAGCTTCCAGAGGGGATGCATTTATTTGGCAGGCTGACGAACCAGGTCTCATCAGCACAGCACACAGAAGACGGTCCTGAACTTCCATCCGCAGTGATGGATCTCGTTCAGAATGTCGGAAGCCGTGACCGTGAGCAAGCGAAAAAAAATCTACCGGGCAACATCCTCAATCTCATTCGCGCGGTTGATCAGAAAGCGAAAGAGAAGCAGGCCGAACGCAAAGCACGCCGAAAATAAATCCGCGGGAACGCCGATCTCACGCAGAAATTGCCTCATTTTCTGTATCACACTAAGGCACAGTCGAACGCTGCGCATCGCAAGCACATAGATGTCAACAACTTACAGTTCATCGCAGATCGGCAGGTTCGTCTTGACCAAGACATCGTTTTTTCCATAGAACTCAACCTGTTGCGTGATCAAATGACGTCTTTCGTCGGGAGACAGGCAACAGGTTCGCTGGAATTTCAGAACTCGCACTCGAATCACTCAGATTCATCGGGATTCACGCTCAACGAATTTCCTCGGAACGCCCCCAGTAAGAGCACCTCTCAATAATTCCTCTCTCCTCAACGTACGTTACAACGCTTCCTGCAAATTGCGTACGTTCGACTCTCACATGAACTTCAAAAATCAATGGTCTAAAATCTCCGTTTCAACCGGCACTCCTGCTGCTTGGATCAGAATTACAAACTGTCGATCAGATGAGTTCGCGTCAAACAAGTTGTGATCCATGCTTCGAAGTCACTCCGATCGCGGAACAACGATTTCAGAACCACTGCCATGTGCAGGGACCGCTGCCTGTTTGCGCGGGCAGACTGTCATGTGTTTCAGAGGGAGAAGAGTTCTGGGACTACTGGCAATTATTTGTCTGTCCCTTACCGGCTGTCATGGTGCAAATCACTACTACGCTGGAAATTCATACTTTGGCAAAAGGCTGCCGGACAGTATGCGTTTGGCAGAGCGAGTCCGGACTGATACCGTCGATTTAACTAAATTGGCAGGCGGTGTTGGAGACAGCGATACAATCAATACGGGTGACGTACTTGAAGTCAAAATTGCGGCAGGGCTTAGTGACAAAGATCAGATCACAATGGGAGCCCGGGTCTCCAGCGACGGCACGATCAGTCTTCCGGAAATCGGAACGGTGGATGTGGTTGGTATCGAACCCGCCGGCGCTGAGTCGTTGATACGCACAGCCGCGATCAGCAAACAACTATTTTACAACCCGGCAGTCACAGTTCGATTTACAGATCGACGCATGAATACAGTGCGCGTGATGGGTGCTGTCAAAATGCCGGGCACGTACAAGTTGCCACCGAATTCAAGCGACGTTGTATCTGCTCTCGCAGCCGCATCTGGTTTAGCAGGAGATGCTGGTGAGACGATAGAAGTGAAAAATCCTGTGACACAGATTCGGGGCGAACGCCCGGCGATCGCTGGCGATCCTGCAAGTCCGTATTCCAACGTCAGCAGTACGACTGCGGCTGGAACGGCAAGCAGCGACATGAATTCTTATACAATCAATCTGATTTCTGCCGCCAAGTCTGGTGATGGTCAGTACAGAGTCGAAGATGGCGGCGTGATCATGGTCGAAAAACGTGATCCCGAAGCGATCTACGTCGGTGGACTTGTAAAGACCCCGAATCGCATAGAATTCCCGGTCGGTGAAGATCTGCGTCTACTCCAGGCGATTTCTTTGGCGGGTGGTGTCTCGAATCAAATGGCAAATAAGATCTACGTCGTTCGCCAAACGGCACAGGGACATGACCCTGAAGTGATTGAAGTGAGTTTGCGAGCAGCGAAACACAGTGACGATTGGAACGTACGGCTGGGAGCGGGCGATGTAATCACGGTGGAACACACTCCTGCAACAGTGTTGATGGAAGCGTTGCAGATCATTCGCTTTGGAATCAGTGGTTCAACAACATTTTTCTGAAACAGAAGATCGCCAGAGCACAATTGGTTAACAACGGCAGGGAGGCTGTACGAAATGTCTGTTACGGATAATGACATTCTGAGTATGCATGAACACGGACAGAATTCCGCGGCATCGACACTACATTTGATGTTCCGTTTTCTGCGTACTGTTCGCCTGCGTAGTGGAATTCTTGTCGCATCTCTCGTTGTCGCCTGCATTGGCGGCGCTGCATATTTCATCACGGCACAACGAGTTTATCAGTCCAATGCGTCGCTCTATATCGTCCGCAAAGGTGGCAACGTCACTGATGAAGCACAGAACAAAGGCAGCAGCGCGAACAGCGAGATGCCGACATTCATCGAATTGATGTCTCGCGATCAGGTTATTTTCCGTGCAATCAAGCGATTACCGAAGTCTGCCCGCGTGGATCTGATCGGAGTACCGGAAGCCCAGTGGGTTAAGACAATCAAGGACAATCTTTCTGTCTCCTGCGCATTCAGCACAACTGTCTTGGATCTGAGCTACCGGTCCAAAGATCCTAAAGCAGCGCAGGGTGTTCTATCGTCGATGCTGACGGCCTACGAAGAATATCTTGACTCCACACACAACGGTTCGTCGGAAGACAGCATCCGGAAACTTAAAGAACAGCAAGCAAGCGACGAAGCAAGACTGACGCAGGCCATCTCGCATCAGCTGCAATTACGAGCATCAGCTCCCGAACTTGTGGAAACCGGGGAAAATAGCTCTGGCATGAGCATTGTCTACGAGACTATCAGTCTACTCAATACGGCCTATTCCGAGGCTCATCGCACAACAGAAAGAACTCGCACTCAAATTCATGGTGCGCAGCGAGCTATCGCGAACGGTGAAGACATCCTGCAGTTCGCAAATGAGACGCTGGGGTCTGCAGGACGACAACTGATCGAGCAATCGATGGGGCTGGGGACGCAGGATGCTTTTATGATACAGCAAATGCAGAAAGATCTCTTGGATCGTGAAAGCCAGCTCAGTGATGCACGCACCCGGTATGGTGAGCAGCACTCCAGGATTAAGGCGATGAACATCGAAATTCTGAACAAGAAAAAATTCCTTCAGGACTACCCGCTCCTAAAGCAACAGGAATTGCAGGAACTGACAAAAACGAAACTTGCCCCCCAACTCGTTCAGTATCTCCATCAACAACTGGAGACAAATCTTCAAAATGAGCAATCGATCTACGAGCAGCGTGAAATAGAGAGAAATACTGCACAGCGACTTGGTCAGATTATGGCAGACCTCGAAATGAATCAGCGCGAAATCGACCGACTTGGTAAGAACATTGAAGACTATCAGAATCAGGCAGACGGGATCGGCATCAACAAAGATAAAATGATCATCACCAATGTGGCTCGCAGTCCAACGTTTTCAGGTCGCCCTGTAAATCCGCGTTTGGCAATCACTGGTCTGCTGTCGCTTATGCTGGGCTCCTGTGCCGGTATCGGCATCATCTGGGTTCTGGACATTATGGATGACCGCTTCCGAACTCCGGAAGAACTCAAGTTCCAGCTTGAAACGCAGGTTCTGTCAATGATTCCACGGATGGAGGAACTTCCGGGTGAAGGGTTTGTAGCTGTCATGTGTCACAGCAAGCCACACTCCAAGGAAGTGGAAGCGTTTCGAGCACTGCGAACCAGCATTGAGTTTTCGCCGCAGGACACAAATCGCCTGGTGTGTACGAGCACCGAACCAGGCGACGGAAAAACAACCGTGTCGTCGAACCTGGCCGTTGCTTATGCACAGTCTGGTAAACGCACGTTGCTGATTGATGCAGACATGCGACGCCCAGGGCTGTCGACTCTGCTCGGCATGCGAGATGACAGCGGCCTGTCCAAGATTCTACGTGACACAGACGAATTGGAATCTTCTATCGAAAGAAACCTGCGTAGCTCAGATGTCAAAGGCCTGGACGTCATCTCATGTGGACCGCGCCCTGTCAATCCGGCCGAATTGTTGTCGTCTGAGAGATTCTCAAACGTGCTGGCGTGGGGAGAAACTAAGTACGATCAGATTATTATCGATGCACCACCCGTTCTGGCAGTCAGCGATCCAGCAATCGTCGGCCGATTGGTTGACGCTGTCATCCTTGTTGTGCGGCCGGACAAAGACCGTCGCCGAATGGTCATTCGTGCCACAGAAACATTGCGAACACTTGGCTGCACGCTGTTGGGCGTTGTTATTAACCATCTGACAACATCGGATTCAGGCGGTTATGGTTATGGATACGGATACGGATACGGATATGGACACGATAATGAATCCGATGAAAAACTCGACCAGGATGTTGCGTTGGGCTTGTCATCACTGGCGGCAGGAAACACTTCATCATTGGATGGACTCAATCACAGAAACCGAGCTGCCTGAGCCAATCTTGAATTGAATGAGACACACAAATAGATCCAACACCTTCTCTTGCCCGCCTGAAAACAACCACTCTCCGCTGATGATCAAAGCACCGTGAAATTCTATGTCTCTCCGCAGCTCATCCAATCTTAAAAGCCGTCGTCAACCAGTCAGCTTTAACGCGGGACCGGCTTTAATGAAATTCCTGTCAGGACCAAAACTCCTGCTGGCAGCGGATGCCATCATCTTTACGTTGATTGTCATTTTTCCATTTGTCATGGGAGGTCGCGAAGCATGGGGTCACCGGATACTGATCACTCTTGCGTTGGCACTGGGCTTTGCCTGGAGCCTGCATAAAGTACAAACGGGCGGACGATTGGTCTTATTAGCAGTGGAACCCCTAATCATCGCTGGTCTGTTGCTTGTTTGGTTTCAGACGTTGCCACTATCGCCAGAAATCCTGTCACGGATATCCCCGGAATACGAACGACTACTTCCGGGATGGGCGTCAACACAGCTGGCTCAGTCACAACTGGCTCTGTCACAGCAGTCAACAGCCACTGCCTGGCAAACAACAAGTCTGCTGCCCACGGAGACTCGGCACGCATTTCTGATGCTGCTCTCTTACGGTGTGATCGCAGTCGTTGTTGCTCAGAGAATGGCAACAGAAGCTGACTGCCATCGCATGCTTAAGCTCGTGGGAATTTCCGGAATCCTGATGGCCGTCTTTGCATGCATTCAGCTGACGACTTCGAACGATCGGTTCTTTTGGTTTTATCGCCAGCCTTACACTGGTACGCGTGAAATACTGAAAGGAGCATTTACAAACCGCAATCACTTCGCCCAGTTTCTCGCGCTTTCCATCGGACCACTGATCTGGTGGATGATGGCATCGCGTACAAAGAGGCCCGACGCCATCCGTCAACTCAAAGGTCTGGGTCCGGCAACTTCAAATCATTCTCGCTTTGACAACCTTGTCGATGCAAAAATGTTGATGATGATCTGCGCAGCTGGCGGCGTGGTCGTTTCAATCATGCTGTCACTGTCGCGAGGTGGAATGATGGCGGCGAGTCTGGCATGTGTCGTATGCCTGGCAAGTCTCTGGAAGAGCGGTCGCATGAGCGCGCCGATTACCGTTGTCATCATCGGAGTCGGCGGGATCGCTATCGCGGGAATCATGATCGTCGGCAAAGGCAAAATCGAAGATCGCATTGATCAACTCGCTTCCGCCGATGCCGAGAGCCTGGATCCAGGCAATGCCCGTCGCGCGATCTGGAAAGCGGACTCGCTGGTTGTAAAGGCATTTCCGTTGCTTGGCTGCGGCGTTGGCAGTCATAGATACATTTATCCGGTGTACATGCAGGACCTTGTGAATTTTCGCGGGACAATCTTTTCCCATGCAGAGAGTTCCTACGTACATCTGACAACAGAAACCGGATTGGTGGGTCTTGCGATTGTGGCTCTTGGCCTGTTTTTTGTTAGCGGCCGCATTCTATGGCATCTTCTTAAACGCACCGACCCGGACAGAATCGCCGCATTGGCCGCTGTGATGGCAAGTCTGGCCGCTGGCATTTCTCATGCGGCTGTCGATTTCATTTGGTACGTGCCAGCCATCGTTGTCGTAACGATCGTGCTTGGGGTCGCGGGACTTCGACTCTGCACTGGATTTCGAGCTGAACTCGGTATTCCATTTCCCCGAGTGGGCTGGATTGTCACCGCTCTTGCCTGCCTTCTTGTCCTATGTCGAGTTCAGCCGGATCTGGAACAACGTGTTGCGGGTGAACGCTGCTGGAACGTATATAAAAACACTTCGAATGATCTGATCACGAAGGCTGAAAGTGCCGCAGAAATGTCCGACCACGTCGATAAAACTGAAGAAGAGACACCAGAAGTTACGCCCACCGAAAATACGAATACGATCACAGCGGAGCAGGACGCTGACAATGTTGCGAGTTACGATCAAACGGAGTCGAATGAAAGCAATCTCCGCGAACTGGCAACTCGCATTAATCTGCTCATGAAAGGGGCAAAAACCGATCCACAGCATATTGACACACTTCAAGAGTTGTCACTGCTGAGTCTGAAAATGTTTCAGCTGCGACAAAGAATCAGTGACAATCCGCTCAGCGAAATTCAGATTCGCGACGCTGCAATGGCGAATTTCAGTTCAACGCGCGAAATGCATAGCTGGCTTAAGAAGGCATTTGGCCGAAGGATGAAGCTTCTCATGCTTTCCGACCAAACCGCCCGCCGCGCCTTGGCGTTGTGTCCGGTCAAGGGCGAAGCGTATATGATTCTGCTGCACACAAACTTTCTGACCGATGCTCTGGACAAAAACAGAGAATCACTGATCAATCAGGCTTTGCTGGCAGGCGGCAACGATCCATATGTCCGCTACTTTGTTGGCGATTGCCTGCTCACCGAAGGAAAAGCAGAAGCCGCAATTGAACAGTGGCAATATGTGTTTCATTCAAGCCCCGAGTTTCGAACCGAGGTTTGCCGGAATCTGTCGCGTCAGCTGCCAGTAGAATTCGTGATCACAACTTTCAAACCGACAGACGATGAGTTGGACGAAGTTTTGACAGCGTTTCTTGAGACCGGTAGAAAAGTAGAAATTGAGAAGCTGTTATATGTCATTACGGAAGCAACTCAAAAAGTCCTTTCTGCGGTACAAGACTCTCACAACAATTCAGACGCAGTTCAGTCAACTGCATCCAAAGATACTGGTCCGTACGTCAATCTGTTGATGGCTGGACATAAGGCCGCTCATGCACTCGAATTGTACCATCAATCTGAAATCATGCTGGAACTTGCGATTAAATGTGACGAAACCTCTTACTGGCCGCACTACGCGCTGGGACTTCTATTCCTGAAACAGGAACGATTTGCTGAGGCCAGTAAAATGTTTGAGTGGTGCTATGAACAAAATCCGGGCGACTTAAATCTTGAAGAACAGGTCGTCGAATCCCGCCGCAGAGCGATTCGAAAACGCACCGACGTCCAATCGGCATCGTATGGCGAATCGCAAACGCCCCGGAAATTCTGAGAGAATTGCCAGTGATAGTACGAAATACATGGCCAGCTTGACCTGATTTTACCCAAAGCAATATACTCTCCAGCTTGAATTTCGAACAAACTGACCTGGACATCACCCGAGACTCGCGGGATTTGTCATTCCATGAAAGATCGCCGACGATGTCGGATCGCCATTACGTCCACCACGAAGACGAAGTTGCACTTGCGAAGCTGTTGAAAGAATCAAAGCCGTTTCTCGAAAGATACGGTACGACAATCATCTACGGCATCGCAGCAGTTTTGGCAATCACAGCGGTTGTTGTTTATGTGCAACGAAAGCCTGCGCCGACCGCAGAATTGTCTCGAGACCTGATGCTGGCGAAGTCTGCAGGGGACTTCCAAGCCATCGCTGACGATCATCCAACTTCACCGATTGGAGTCCTGGCTCGCTTGCGGCAAGCTGACAGCGAGCTCGAAGACGGCGTATCCAAGTTGTTCACGGATCGCGCAGCGTCGAAAACTGGCCTCGAAAACGCCGAGAAGGCTTATAAGCAACTCGAAGATCGCAAGGACGTCAATGACTCGATACGCGAACGTGTCCTTGTAGGGCTGGCACGCGTCGCTGAATGTCGCTGCGATGGCTCTGACAGCTCAATGAACGCCGCTTTGGAAGCATGGCAGCGAGTCCTCAAAGCATTCCCCGATTC
>JAYVNW010000501.1:0-8490 GCA_043758225.1 Candidatus Kuenenia sp.
GGGGAAGAAACCACGCTTGTTGGTGAGGGTGCTAATGACAAAAGAAAATACGACTTCCTTTCAATGCGGGAATATCAACCAAATCTGGTATCGCGTCCTGAGTATGCTCGTGATCGACTGTCGAGCGCGTTTCGAGAGACCATTTGGCAGGTCATTTCTACGCTGAATCCAAATGGCGACAAATTGCTGTTTCCGACATCTGATCCGCAGTTGAATATTCAGAACGAACATTTTCCATTGGCAATGGACGGCTTCCGCGCCACCGCTGCGGCTCAAGTCGGCAAGGCCGTTCGTGCAATGCAGTTAATCGAACAAGGCATTGGGCTGCTGGAAAAAATCAAACCGCTTCGAGCGTCCGAAGCCACTCAACGCTGGCGTGCCGGTTACGACCTGGCTTTGGCTCAGCTTTATATGTTTCGCCTTCGGCTCTATCAATACCTGCTGGCAATGGATAAGCATGCGAATTCAGCCGAGATGCCGAAACTGGTCAATCCAAAGTCAAACGAATGGAATCTGTGGTGGGACAGCAGCAAAGCAATAGTCCCTGACGAAGCACAATTCAGTCGTCTGAAAACTGCGTTTGGGATGAAGCTGACTCTGGAAGAATACTCAGCGATGGTGAAAGCCGAAGAAGCAGCCGCCATAGAACGCATGAAGGCTGTCTCCGCAGATCATCCGGGAACACCTTGGGGTCGTCGAGCGGAAACTGAACTGTCCTGGGGCTTTGGCTTCAGAGTTGAAGATCGTCTTTGGGATGTATCCGGAAAACGCAACGAAGCCGCCAAGAGACTTCCAAATCTATAGGGTTTGCCTGGCTCAAATTTCGGAAGGCACTTTGAAGCCGTCCTTCATGAATACTTCCACTACCGACGCTCACTTCGATGAATCTTTGGGACTTTGTCTTGATCGATCCTCAAGTGTGACGGATACGAAGCGTGATCCTGCATAAGTTCCATAAAACACAATTCAAGCTCAGCCAGCAGTCGTTCGATATCGATTCCACCGCAAGAAGGATTAAACGGATTGAGATAAACCCGGCATGACGTAAACATCTTTCGGGCTCCCCCAAGATTGCCCTCTTCAAAATGAAAGAGCGCCACGGCGGCCTGAATCAATCCTTGAAGCATCGGCTTCTCCGGGCAAGTCAATTCGCCCCAGAAATCTTCCAGAACGTCGTGGCATTGAAAGAACTCGCCGGCATTGAACAGCAGGATGCCTTCTTCAATTCGCGGATCATCAAAGTTACATTCAGCCATTTTACTTTACTGGCTTTCTGCGAACCAGATCTTCAAAAATCGAACGCTTCGAAACTCGGACAACAGACTGTGGCAAAGAAGACGACCCTACGCAAGCAAACAATCGACCCGGAATCTTTGCTGCTCGGAAAAAAAGAACGTGCGAAATCGATCATTAAGATTCTGAAGACGGTCTTCCCAGTGGCCGAATGTGCTTTGCACCATACGTCAGCATTTCAGCTGCTTGTGGCCACGATTTTGTCCGCACAATGCACTGATGAACGCGTCAATCAATCCACTCCCGAATTGTTCCGCTTGTACCCGGATGCCGCCGCTCTGGCTGCAAGCACGCAGGAAGACGTCGAACGCATCGTGCGGCCCCTGGGGTTCTTTCGGAATAAAGCAGCAAACATTCGAGGCATGGCGCAGGCATTAGTTGATAGCTTTGATGGTGCAATACCGCAGGATATTGAGCAGCTTGTCAATCTGCCCGGAGTCGGCAGAAAAACGGCCAGTGTCCTGCTTGGAACCTGGTACGGTATTCCATCTGGCATCGTCGTGGATACGCATGTTCGACGAATCACAAATCTGCTGGGCCTGACGATCTCACAAAATCCTGAAATCATCGAGCGGGATCTGATGCAGATCATTCCGAAATCAGAATGGATCGGTTTCTCGCATCGTCTGATCCACCATGGCCGCAAAACCTGCATCGCCCGCCGACCACAATGTACTGAATGTGCATTACTGCAGATTTGTTGCCGCACCGGACTTGCACCTCTGAAATGATTACTGCGAGCGGACCGCGTTCGCGAGCTTGTCATTTGAAGTGGGATAGGCCTCCAGCTTGTCATAGCCAGGAAGAAAACGGTGCGGCGTGGCAAGTCGATGCCAAATGCAACATTTGCTGACGTGGAAATCAGAAGAACCCAACAGACGAATGGCCAGTCAGCTGACAAAACAGGCAAGTCCGCAGCAGTCGTTCGAGAAAAAACTGTGATGATTCGCTGCTGACACTTCCCAACGAGCTATCGTTTTCCCGTGGGTCCGCAATTGCTATCATGCGCAACAGTTTAGAAGACGACTCTCCTGATCGTTGCCGAAGATGACCTGCAAAGCGGTGGTGAAGGTTGAAAATCAGAAGATCCGGACGAACACATCGCTGGGACATCCAACAGGGACGGCGTCACGCGATCTGGCACCGCATCACGCCTCCGCAAATGTTCGTAGGTTCCTTTGCGCTGTTAATTCTACTGGGAACGGCCGGAATGCAGCTGATTCCCGGAATCTATGCCGACGAACCAATGAGCTGGCTCGACGCCTTGTTCACATCCACCAGCGCGGTCTGTGTGACCGGACTGATCGTCGAAGACACGGCCGTGTTTTTCACACCACTGGGCCAGGGATTTGTCCTGTTATTGATTCAGCTGGGCGGGCTGGGGATGTTGACATTTGCCAGCCTGATCCTCATGGCTCTGGGGCAACGCCTGTCGTTGCGTACCGAAGCAAGTTCCATCGTCTCAACAGAATCCGCGCTGCATCTGGAAGGCCGCAACATCACCCGCGACATCGTACGATTTACGCTGCTGTTCGAAGGCATCGGCGCTTTGGCGTTGTATGCGTTGTGGGTTCCAAAGTTTGGATGGAAAGGAGCGGCATGGCCAGCCATTTTTCATTCTGTCAGTGCATTCTGCAATGCGGGGTTTTCGACATTTTCTGATTCATTAATGAGTTTCCAGCGCAGCCCCGGCATTTTGATGGTTATTGCACTTTTGATCCTGGCCGGCGGACTTGGATTCCTGACGCATACGGAAATGTGGCATTGGTTTGTATCGTGGAAGAAAAAGAAAGCCTTTCGGATTTCGTTGCAAAGCCGCCTTGTCATTTTTGTAACACTGCTGTTAACAGTCGCGGCAACCCCTTTGTTTGCGATGTTTGAATGGAACAATTGTTTTTCAGGACTGCCTGTTGAAGACAAGTTGACCAATGCGATTCTGATGAGCGTAACCCCACGCACGGCTGGATTCAATTCCATCGATTACGGCAAGGCGACAGACAGTGCAAATCTGCTGACAATAATGCTGATGACAGTTGGAGGTTCTCCAGGATCAACTGCCGGCGGCGTAAAAACAACAACGCTCGCTTTGATGGGATTGCTGGCATGGTCCAGACTTCGAGGGTCAGAAGCGACCAACTGTTGCGGTCGTTCCGTGCCCGAAGAAACAACATCCAGGGCAGTGGGCCTTTTTGTGATTGCGATAGGTTTTTCACTTGCCAGCGTGTTCCTGCTTTCAGCGACAGAAGAGCCGACGACTCGAGGATTGACCGAACATGTGTTCGAAGTCAGCAGCGCAGTGAATACGGTTGGGCTGTCCATGGGACTGACAGGTAAATTGACGATTGCTGGCCGTTGGGTAATTATTCTGATGATGTTTCTTGGCCGGGTCGGCTTGTTGACACTGGCTGCAACATTGACCGTGCCTCGTTCGCAAACTGCAAAATTTCGCTATGCATACGAAGACGTTGTCGTTGGGTAATGATATTTCAAAGAGATAAGTTATGAGACGATTTCTGGTAGTAGGATTGGGTAATTTTGGATCAAGCGTTGCGGAATCGCTGTTCGCTCAGCGTCACGAAGTGATTGCGATTGATACCAACGAAGACGCAGTCGATCGTGTTTCACAATACGTCACCCGTGCTGCTGTGGGAGATGCAAAAAACCTGCACACGCTGGAAAAAATCGGCGCGAAGGGAGCAGATGCGGCGGTGATCAGTACTGGCGATGACATCACCGCCAGCATTCTGACGACGATGGCCGTGCATGATCTTGGAATCCGCGACGTTTACGTGAAAGTGATTTCCCGCGACCACGCTCGCGTGATGGAGCGACTCAAAGTCACGGAAACAATTTTTCCGGAACGCGAATCAGCGCTCAGTCTTGGCAAGCGTATTTCAGGGGCGGGGTTGCTCAACTATGTGAATCTGGGCACCGGCTTTAGTATTCAGGAAATGGGCGTTCCCGAATCATGGACCGGCAAGACTCTGCGCGAACTGGAACTCAGACAGCGCTTCGGTATCACTGTCGTTGCCATTCACGACATTCTGACCGACAAGATGGCAGCATCGAACAACCCCGACGCAAGGTTGCGAGATTCTGACACACTGCTGGTCGCCGGAAGCGACGAAGACCTCGCCACAGCAGCGGCCGAACAATGATATGAGTTTGTTTTTATTCTGGCCATCCCCGGCAGGTTGAGTTAGGCTGCGAAGATATCTGGCCTGTTTCGCTTTTGCCTCGATCAATTTCCGCCTTCGCCAATTGAATTCCCCATGAAATACAGATTTCTTATTGCTCACTTCTCGTTGATTGCAACATTGGTTTCGATTGTGCCGGGATGTTCACAATTGACATCGCGAGCGGCAGATGACGATTCAGAATCAGGCCAGGCTACTGACGCAGAGTCGGCAGGAAAGGCAACCGCTCAGCCGCCAGTGTTAGTGCGTGTGGCAGTGATCAGGCAGGAAAACATCACCCCTGAATTTCGTGCGTTGGGAAATGTTCGCCCGCGACATATGAGCATTGTCGCCTCAGGATCGGATGGGATTGTCGCTGAGTTTCCCGTCGAGGTTGGTGATTTCGTCAGTGACGGCACATTACTGTCGCAGCTGCGAAACGAATCCACAAATCTGGACATCGCCGAACAGGAAGCGTTGCTCGAAGAACGCAAGGCGGAGCTGAAAGAAATCAGCGAGCCTCGCAAAGAAGACCAGGCAGAAGCTCAGGCCAAAAAGTTGTCGGCAGACATTGTTTATTCCAATGCAAAACGAAGGTTCGACGAACTTGAATCGCTCCATAAGCGTGGGGCGGCGAATCAATCTGAAGTGAAGGATGCTCAGGACACATTGGACGCCTCAGAGCAGAATCAATTGGCTGCCGTCGCGATGCTGTCGAAGATTTCAAACCCGCGTATCGAGGCAGTCTTGCAATCAAGAGCTCGCGTTGATGCACAGAAACAGCATGTGGACTTTCTGAAAGTGGAACGTGAAAAGCGATCAACGAAAGCTCCATTCTCGGGCTTCGTTGTTGAGGAACATACAAACGTCGGTCAGTGGCTATCCAAAGGTGCGCCAGTTGTGACGCTGGCGGATTTAACAAAGGTGGAAGTCGAAGTTCAGATCGATCAGCAGTACATCGATCAGATCGCTCCCGGTCGCCCCGTGAAGCTGAATGTGCAGGGAACCGGAGGCCGCAACGGACAATCGCGTGAATGGACGGGGGTGGTTGATACCGTCGTGCCACGCAGCAACTGGCAAAATGGGTCTCGCAGTTTCCCCGTCATTGTTCGGGTCAAAAACGAAATCGATGAATCAACGATGCCACCAATTCCAGCTCTTCGCGAAGGCATGATGGCAGAGGCTCAGTTTCGCGGCGAAGTTGTTGATGGCATGCTTGTGCCAAAAGATTCCATGGTCCGAACATCACGCGGGACATTCATCTACATCATCAATCCAGCCGCCGAGGGTACTCCGATGAGTGTTCGTCAGGTGCTGGTGACGACGGGAGTTAGCGCAGATACATGGATCCAGGTCATCGGCGACGGAATCGCTGCAAATCAACAGGTTGTCACTGAAGGAGCTGAACGATTGCGGGCATTTCAGACCGTGCAGATTATGCACGAGCAGGAAATACAGGGTAGCGAGTAGGGATTAACAGGCATTGCATTGGTTTACTATTTGATCGGCTGTTTACTATTCGCTGTTTACGATTTACTAAGTCGCCATGAACTTCATCAAATTCTCAATTGATAATCCGGTCAAGCTCACGGTAGGCGTCATCTTGTCGCTGCTGTTCGGGTCGATCGCATATCTGGCCACTCCCGTACAACTCACACCGGACGTCACTGAGCCTCAACTTACGATCACAACGCTGTGGCCAGGTGCCAGCGCGCAGGAAGTTGAGCGTGAAATTATCGAGGAACAGGAAGAGCAACTCAAAAGCGTCCAGGGTATGGACGAGTTCAAAAGTGAAAGCTCGGACTCGATGGGATCGATCACGATGCGATTTGCTGTCGGTACAGACATCGCCGATGCAAGGGCGCGTGTTGCTGAGAAATTGAATCAGGTTCCCAACTATCCGGATGACGCTCGCGAACCCGTGATTTCAACGGTGGACGGCAATGCAAATGCGATCGCGTGGTTTATTCTCAAGCCTGTACCCCCAACTCGCGACGATCTGCGCAATCTGATCGCTCAGTATCCCGATCTTGAAGAACCATTAGAGCCACTGATGCGGGGAACTGCCGTCATCAATCTCCCGAAGCTCAATCTGCTGTCAGATCAGTATCCAGTCCTGAAGACATTCACAATGGGTCGCAACAATCCGGCTTTGATGCGAAAGTTTGCGGAAGATTACATCGAATCCGCGTTTGAACGAATCGAAGGCGTTGCGAACGGCAATGTGTTTGGTGGGCAGGAGCAGG
Organism: Candidatus Kuenenia sp.; assembly: GCA_043758225.1. Classification (GTDB taxonomy): domain Bacteria; phylum Planctomycetota; class Planctomycetia; order Planctomycetales; family Planctomycetaceae; genus SXXK01. Next base: position 6,716 of record JAYVNW010000501.1, read on the forward strand.
AGTTCCGGGTCGAAATCAATCCAACTCGTCTCGCGGCATTCGGAATTACGATCGATCAGTTGAAAACTGCGTTATTGACGCAGAATCAAAACACGTCCGCAGGAGATATCTCAGAGGGTCGACAACGCAATGTCGTTCGAACACTGGGACAGTTTCAGACTCCGGATCAGGTGGAAGAGACGATCATCGTAAACCGGGATAACTCGCCGATTCGCGTTCGCGACGTAGCCACCGTTGGTGTTGCCTACAAGAAACCTGACGGCGTCGTTCGCCAGATGGGACTCAACGCGCTGGCCATCAACGCGCAGCAGGCGCCGAACACGAACATCAAGGAAGTCATGGGGCCACCGCGTGAAGATCTGGATTTGAATGGCGATGGCGACATCACAACATTGGAACTGGCCGAATGCACTCGCATCTACGGCAGTAATCTGCGAATCACCTGCGAAGAACTCAATCTGGGCATTCTGGCATCCAAGGGCCTGTATATGGAACAGGTCTACGATCAGACGCTGTACCTTGATTCGGCAACGGCGCTGGTTGAAAGCAATGTTTATTCAGGCGGCGTGCTGGCAGTACTGATCCTGCTGCTGTTTCTCAAGAGCGTGCGATCTGTAATCATCATCGGTCTGTCGATTCCGATCAGCGTGATTGCGACATTCATCTTTGTGAAAATGTTCGGACGAAGCATCAACGTCATCAGTCTGGCAGGAATGGCATTTGCCGTTGGTATGGTTGCCGATAACGCGATCACTGTGCTGGAAAACATCTATCGCCACTTTCAGATGGGGAAGTCACCTCGCGAGGCCGCGTTGCAGGGAACTCACGAAGTCTGGGGCGCGGTACTTGCGGCGACGCTGGCCATGATCGTGGTCTTTGTCCCGGTCATTTTTGTAGAAGGCCAGGCGGGTCAGTTGTTTCGCGACATCTCTATTGCAATTGCCTGTTCAGTTGGAATTTCCATGATTGTCAGCGTGACCGTCATTCCGGCGGCTGCATGCTGGCTGCTGAAGAATCAAAAGACCGCGAGTCTTGAGTACGATACAACACTGGGTCCATCGGGTCTGTTCGGACTTGTTCGCGTTTGTCACTGGGCGAACGAGATTTTTGCTCGCGTGATGCGGCAGATGATGTCTGCCCGTGGAAGCTGGTTTTGGCGGTTTGCTCTGGTCGTCGGATTTTGTGTCGGGTCGGTGTGGAGCAGCTATCTCCTGTGGCCGGCAACAGAATACTTGCCGACCGGGAACCGCAACCTGATCATTGCCATACTGCTGCCTCCCCCCGGTTACAACATTGATAAGATGATCGAGCTTGGCGAAGACATTGAACGCCAGTTGACTCCGTACTGGGCAGAAGAAGGGAAACCCGGCGACCCTCGCATCAACGACTTCTTCTTTGTGGCACGAGGCAGAATGCTGTTTCTTGGAGCAAAAGCGGTCGATGATCTTCGTGCTGGAGAACTAATACCCATTCTTGCGAAGGCGGGAGGGTCGCAGCCGGGAGTGATTCCCATTGTCAGTCAGTCGAGTCTGTTCGATAGTGGTTTGAGCGGCGGAAGAACAATCGACATTGATATCACGGGGCCCGACCTCGAAGGTCTGGTCGAGGAAGCTCAAAAGGCTTTTGGTCTGACGATGGCACAGTTCCCAACGACGCGAAATTCGCGGACGCAGGGAAATCAACTGCGTCCAATTCCGGGCCTTGATCTTTCAAGTCCGGAACTGCACATCGTTCCGAAGCTGGAAAAAGCCGCCGAATTGGGTGTGTCCGCAGCA
>JAYVNW010000502.1:0-1913 GCA_043758225.1 Candidatus Kuenenia sp.
GGATTCAAGATAAATCCGGACTTCCGCCGGATCAAGTTCCAGGTCCACCCTGACCACGCGCCATGACTTGTCCAGACCTAGCGCGGGCTTCGCCCGCAACCCAAACTGACTTGCGCGGCCTTCAGTGCAGACGAAGCTCAGCTCGGGCTCTGCGAAAGGGGCTCACCAGACATTTTGGTTTATTTCACAAACCAACTCGGCGAAAATCGCCGAGTCATCCGCAAAGGAATGGGAAAGGCGGCGTTCTCTTTAGACGATGGGTTTATCACGACACCATGTCCAGGAGAACGCCGCTGTGAATTCGTTTGTGGAAAAGTATAGCGATCGCACCACACAGAGATTGCCAAACGTGATGGAATCACTCAGGGGTTGATCTGTGTCCTGCGGATTCTTGAGCCGTGTCAGAGTTTCAAGGTGGTTCCGGCTGAGAAGCGACCGAAGCTGGTCAATGCGACTCGCAAGTGTCTGTGTTATTACTTCTATTTCATGGATCGCGATTTCGGATTGATGCATGTTCGCATTCAGTCGTGGTTTCCGCTCGTCATTCAGATCTGTCTGAACGGTCATGAATGGCTGGCCCGTAAGCTCGACAGGCATGGCATTGAGTATCGCAAACAGGACAACGCTTTCCTCTGGATCAGTGATTGTGCGCGTGCTCAGAAGTTTGCCGATCGCATGGAGGCAACAAACTGGCCTCGCGTGTTTTCGGCCATTGCTCGTCGAGTGAATCCGCTGTTGAAGGACGTGCTGGCGGGAATGGAGTACTACTGGGTCATGGATCAGGCCGAGTATGCCACGGATGTCATGTTTCGTGATGCTGAGGCTTTGAAGGCTCCGTATGAAGAATTGCTGAAACACGCCACGCTGTGTTTCAGCGCCGAGGATGTCTTGACCTTTCTCGGTCGCAAAATGCACGGTCGCTTCGAAGGGGAAGTTCTCACAGACATGAAAAAGAAACGTTTTCCCGGAGCACGGGTGAAACATCGGATGAAAGAGAACTGGATGAAAATGTACGACAAATTCGGGTGCGTACTGCGAATCGAGACAGTGATCAACAATCCGCGTGAATTTAAAGTGCGTCGATCGGGAAAACGAAAGGGTGAAATCGTGACGGACTGGTTTCCAATGGGAAAAGGTGTCGCCAACATGCCGCGTTATCGTGAAGTCTGCATGGCGGCCAATCGACGTTATCTGGAAGCGTTGGCGGTCGTGCCGGACCCCGGAAAACTCAAGGAGCAGATTCAAAGTGTCGGTCGACGAGCTCGCTCAGAAACTCGCAGCCATCGTGCTCTGAACCCTGCGAGCAAAGACGATGTTGATCTGCTGGCTGCCGTGATGCGGGGTGAACACAGTCTTCAGGGCTTTCGCAACGCCAACATTCGCGAGCAGCTCAACGAACCCACGACCGACGATCTTGAACACCGTCGACAAAGTCATCGTACCGGCCGTCTGCTCAAGCTACTGCACGCCCATCGCCTCATCGCCAAAATCCCGCGCACGCGGCGCTGGCGAGTAACCAAACACGGCCACACGGTCATGTCAGCCATCCTCACAATCCACCATCAGCACTATCCCGCCTCAAATCCTCAACTCACATGACAACACAAAATGATGCGCGCAAAATGCGCAGTTGTTGAAAAGAAAGGATCTAAGTTCTTGTCTGCCGTTGTCCGAGGCAAATGCGTGGTCTACTTTCCGGGCTTGTCGAGGCGAACCCATGAAATCTGCGTGATGAGTTGATTCAGCGACGCAAACGAGATGGCCGCGTTCGTCGCGTGGTTCGGCTTCGCGTTCGCCGGAAATGTAGCGAGCGTGGCGTCGCCTACCAGAAACACATTGAAGTCCTGCGACAGATTTTCGAATCCGGCCGTCGTCTTACAAAAACACATGTCTGTGGCATATCCAGTCAGCAG
>JAYVNW010000503.1:0-7765 GCA_043758225.1 Candidatus Kuenenia sp.
CCCTGATGAAGTTTCAGCAAGACAGTCACCGTCTGTGTGGTGATTTAACCGGAATATTTCGGTTTGGCGTTTCACACGTGTGAGGCCGTTTAATCTGTCGCAATGTTTCGCGACGATTACTGACTTGTCGTTATGCCCTGTGTGGGCAAGAAGTATTGAATGACTACGATTTTTGTTGGAAACCTCTCATTTACGGCCACTGAGTCAGAGGTTCGAAATGTGTTTGAACGGTATGGTCGTGTGAATGCAGTCCGCTTGGCGACTGAACGCGGCTCCAATTCACCTCGTGGATTTGCGTTTGTTAATATGCCAGGTATGGATGACGCGGAAGAGGCGATTGCTCGTCTGAATGGCCACTCACTTGGCGGACGTTCAATGACTGTCAACGAAGCGCGCGATCGCGACGACGCCAGACCAATGGGAAGCGGAACAGGAAAACGATCTGCTTTACTTGATTCGTTGTAACGGCACCGACTCAAAGTGCTCAAAAATGCTTCTGCCGTAAACTCCGCTCTTATGTGTTTTCCAATTGACGACAATGGATTGACGTCTACTTCGACAGGCAACTCGCTTGTTTTACGATAGGGGGCGTTATGGTTAAGGTTACAGAAACTGCATTGTCTCGTCTAAAGCGAAAACTCAAGCGTCAGCCGCAAGGCGTGGCCGTCCGCATCACGGTGCTGGACGGACATGTCCAATTCCGACCGGATACCGAACAAAAGGGTGATGTTGTTTTCGCTCAAAGCGGTCAATCACTGCTTTTGGTCGGTCTGGAAACGGCGGAACGAATTGCGCATCGCACTCTGGACGTCGTCAAAACGATCAAAGGTAATCGATTGCGGTTTGTTCGCACAGCGTAGCTGACTTGTTTCTGCGAATCACAGAAACTTGAGTTCTCGCGACAGTTGAACTGACGTCCTGCTGGCATACGATGCTGGAATATGGCCTGTAAATCGGGCTCGTACTTCCGTTCGTCATCCCTGCAGAAGTCATTCAATCTACCGCTATGCCAACCGCCGAACAACTCAGGATTCTGGTATCCAACGTCATTGAACCGTGTACTGAAAAGCCGCTGGGCGATCTGCGGATGATTCGAGACACGTTCGTGAATGGCAACGACGCTCGAGTTCGGATTGAACTACCGACACCCGCGTATCCGGCATCGAAAAAACTCGAAGAACTGATTCGTCAACGAATCAAGTTTGCCGCTGCGGAGCTTGAACCTCGAATTGAAATGCATTCGACAGTTCGAGGCAAAGATGCCGGTGGTCGTATTGGCCTGAACGTTCACAACATCATTGCGGTCGGCAGTGGCAAAGGCGGCGTTGGCAAGAGTACGGTGTCCGCCGCATTGGCTTGCGGATTACATTCCATGGGGTGCCGAGTCGGCTTGATGGATGCCGATGTTTACGGTCCGAGTATTCCGCACATGATGAATGCCAAGGGGCAGCCTGCTGCGTCCGAATTGAAGGACGAGCAGGGAAACCGCATCATGCGAATGGAACCGATCGACGTCGGCGGCGTCAAGCTGATGTCGATGGGTTTCTTCATCGAACAGGGACAGTCTGTCGTCTGGCGCGGCCCAATGCTGCACAAGGCATTGACTCAGTTTCTCAAAGACACACAGTGGGGCGAACTGGACTACCTGATTATCGACTTGCCACCAGGGACTGGTGATGTCGCGCTGACACTGGCTCAACAAGTCAGTCTCGCTGGTGCTGTGGTTGTCTGCACGCCGCAGCAGGTTGCTCTTTTGGACGCGATCAAGGCTGTGGACATGTATCAAAAAGTCAACGTGCCGATTCTTGGATTTGTTGAAAATATGTCGGGCGATATCTTTGGACGTGGTGGTGCGAAGAAAGTGGCTGAGGAATTGAAAGTTCCGTTTCTTGGCGACATCCCCATGAATGGCTGCATTCGCGAATATTGTGATCGCGGACAGATTATGGAGATGCTGACCGAAGAAAATCCTGCCCGTGATACACTTCGCAGTATGTGTCAAAACGTGGCAATGCAGGTCTTCAAAGAATTGATCAAGTCTCCATCAGGACCAGTGCTGGAAATTCTGTAATGGTACTGACACTCGACATAATTTTCGAAGAATTTGCGGACCTGGATAAGCCGGACCAATCTTTGTATCTGCTCGAATTGGGCGATAATCTCCCAAAATTTCCGGATGCAGCTCGGACTGACGAAAACAAAGTGCATGGGTGTCAAAGTCAGGTGTGGCTAATCACAGACATTCACGGCGATGGCGACGCCGCAAGTTTCAATATCGTTGCCGACAGTGACTCCAACATCGTACGTGGATTAATCGCGATCCTTGAAGCTGCGTACAACGGGAAGTCGGCACGAAAGGTTCTGGCATACGATATTGATGCTGTTTTTCTGCGACTGAACCTGCAGCAGCACATCTCACCTCAGCGTCGCAATGGCTTGCGAGGCATGGTGGATCGAATCATGAAGTTGGCTCGGCTGCACCTCGCAACATCAGGCAGCCCTGCCGAATCAATTCAGTTGATCCAGCCGACCGATGTCAGGAAGACAGAGCCGCAAATAGAATCGGCAGAGATTGCGATCCTCAACGGCGATGAAATTCGGCGGCAGTTTCCAGTACTCTGCCAAATCATGCCCAGTGGCTCGCGTCCGATTTTTCTGGACAGCGGAGCGTCAGCCCAGAAACCGCAGTGCGTCATTGAAAAAGAACGAGAAGTCGAAGAGCAATACTTCGCCAATGCTCATCGCGGCACGTATCAGTTCGGTCAGAGAATTGATGAAGAATTTGAAGGCGCTCGAACATCGCTCGCTAAGTTGCTGAATGCCCCTTCCCCGAACAACGTCATATTCACGCCGGGGACGACAATCGGCATCAATATGATCGCCTCAGGCTGGGGACGAAAACATGTTCAACCGGGCGATGAAATCCTGACAACAGTTATGGAGCATCACGCAAACTTAGTACCGTGGCAGCAATTGGCCAAAGATCGCGGTGCGAAGCTTAAGCTGATTCCACTGACGCCCGATGGTCGGCTTGATATGGATCAACTGGACTCGGTGCTGACCAATCGCACCCGAGTTCTCGCGATCACGGGTATGTCGAATATGCTGGGGACCGTCAACCCAATCACAGAACTCGTTCGCCGAGCCCACGCGGTGGGTGCATGCGTGGTTGTCGATGGCGCTCAGAGTGTGCCGCACCTGCCGACGGATGTAATTGCCGACGACATTGACTTTTTGGTTTTCAGCGGACACAAGCTCTATGGACCAACCGGCGTTGGAGTTCTCTACGGCAAAGCAGAACGTCTGGAAGAAATGGATCCCGTCTTCTTTGGCGGTCACATGATCTCCGAAGTGCGGATCGAAGAATCAACATGGTCCGCTGCACCCGCAAAATTCGAAGCCGGTACAATGCCAATCGTGCAAGCGATCGCATTGGGAACGGCGGTTGAGTGGGTTCAAAAGATCGGCGTCCCTGCTATTCATCAACATGAGCAACTGTTGACAACCCTGGCCATCGAACGTCTGAAACAAATCTCGGGGATTACTATTTACGGCCCTGATGTTGCTTTCAGAGGCGGGATTGTTTCTTTCCGAATTCATGGTTTACACCCGGAAGATCTGGCGGCGATCCTGGATCAGCGAAACGTGTTCGCTCGTCATGGGCATCATTGCACGATGCCACTGCACACTTACCTTGGTGTCTCTGCCACGACTCGCGTGAGTCTGGCTGCGTACAATTCAGCTGATGACATTGATGAGTTGATGAAGGCTATCGAGCTTGCGTTGAAGTTGATTAAGAAGCATTAGCGGCAATCGACGCGACATCCCAAAAGTCCTGCGGCGGGGCTGTACGAAACTGCATCCATTCGCGAAGAATAGGATGAAAGAATCCCAGCGATGCCGCATGCAAGGCATGTCGATTCTCAGTCGGTTCGTCGCCATCAAAGCGTGGCGAGTTCCGGATCGTTCCGCGTGGGCCGTAGAATTCGTCGCCGGCAATTGGATAGCCAAGCTCCGCCAGATGAACTCGAATCTGGTGGTTTCGTCCCGTGAATAGCACGCATTCAACGATAGAATGTTGCTCCAGACGTTTGACCACTGTCGCCTTCGTTCTGGCAGGACGCGGGCTCTTCGCGTCAGGGCGAGCCGACATCAGAACGGAGTTTCCTCCGGGACGTTGTCCAATCGGCAACTCAATCATTCGTTGTTCGAAATCCGGCGATCCGTCCACAAGTGCAATGTATGACTTTGCCAGTTTCCCCTGTTGAAAGTCAATCGATAACAAGCGATGCGCCATGTGTTCTTTGGCGGTTACAATCAGACCGCTTGTCATGCGATCCAGACGATGCACGACTCCTGGCCGCAGTAACCCCTTCAACGCGGTCTGCTGATCAAGATAATGCTGAAGTGCATTCGAAAGCGTTCCGTCCTGAAAATCTCCCACCGGATGTGCGACTATTCCGGCAGGCTTGTCAACAACAATCAACCATGGATCTTCGTAGACGATCGATAATTCAATCTCGATTGGTTCCAGTAGCTTATCCGGGGGTTCAATCAGCTTGAGAGTAACACGCTGATTTCTGAACACACGTTGATCTGCGGCAACGGGGAAATCATCGACATAGGCCATACCGGCCGACACCATACGATTCAGACGCCACGATGTATAGTTCCGCAGATGCTTCGCCAGAAACGTATCGATGCGATTTCCAGAAAGATATGGTTCGACAATAAAGTCAACTCGCAGGGGCCACTTTAAAGCACCAGACGACGCTGAAGTTTCCGGCGTCATTCAGTAGCCACTGGAGAAAAGAGTTCGACGCTGAAAGAACAGGATCATCTGGTCCTTGTCCTGCGGATTTGGGGTCGCGTCGATCAACTGCCACCCTCGATTGCCGATTTTCGTCATGTAGCCTTGGCCACCTTTGAACGTGCCTTCCTCGTCGGCATTCAGGTAATACGTCATGTATTCCATCTGTGGGTGTATAAGCGTGTCAAACAGCAGGCGAGTAAACAATTCCGCCGACCAGATCGTGAGGATCAGGAGAAACAGTTGTTTGTAGCTCATGGCTGTTTACTTCCGAAGGAACTGCACCGCAACGTGCGCTGGACTTCACCTTTTGTTCGTGCATCGTTCGTTACGATTCGATTGGCACACTTGGGTCAGTCAATGTGTGAACAGGAAAACAACATCCGTCACAACTCTGCGTTTCCGGTCCGTCGTTCGGCTCGAAGCTTCATAATTGATTTTGACGAAATCGAGGCGGCTGATTTCTGTTGATTTGCGGCTGAAGGTGGCTCGTAATTCACAGGATTCAGAAAATCTTCGGCATCCTTTGGCATCAGTGGCTCGACTATTTTCTTTGGCGGAGCACTTTGGTTGGGAGACGACTGTGGTGTCGGCAGTACCCTTGGGAGACTTTGCGCAGGAACCTCTGGAATCGGCGTCTTCTGCGTTTCAACTGTGGCAGCAGGCGTTTGTCCGATACTCTCCATTGCTCCAGGTTCAAATGGTCGAGCTGGAATCCCAAGGGACTCCCATGAATTCACGTCCGGTCCGCCAACGAATTCTTCCGGTACCGTCTGCAAGTGTACGTTATCCAGGGCGTGGGACATGGCTTCGCCGCGAATTCTGGCATCTTCATATGCTTCAGTGTTCCATTCGCCTTCAGCCAGGAAAATTGCATTCGTATGCAGAATTGAACCTTTACGGAAGTTCAATTCCGTGATCGCCTTGTTGTAGTCTACGATGAGTTTTAGGTATCCCTGATCTGAATCGCGGCTGGTGATCTTGGCTTCAAGTACTCGCCCCAGCAAAACCGGATCGCGTTGGTTTTCTGCGTTGGCTCGCGCCAGTGCTGTTTCAGCATAACGTTTTGCGGCAGCCGCCTTCTTCAAACCAGTTTCAGAGAGCAGATAGTTTTGCTCCATGTTGACGATTGCATCGCTGAGTTCGTATCCAATTTCTTCTTCCTGTCGGGCAAGAACAGCACGAGCTTTGCGAAGTCGCAGTTCATAATTCCGAACCTGTGCTCGCGCTAGTCGAAGTCCCAGTGGCATCGAAAACGACAATCCAGTGGTCCACGATTTATTGCTGCCCTGATTGATGGATTCGTAGAAGCTGTTGTAACCGACGGCTGTGATACCATCGTCGTCCTGACTGCCGTTGAGATGATTGCCCAAGCCATTGACTGTGTACTGTGAGACGAAGTCCAACCGTGGTCGAGAGAGATTTTCGGATGCACGAAGCTGAAGTTCCAAACTCCGAATCTCCCATTTTTGACGACGAAGTTCGTGCCGATTTGAGAGCGATTCCAGCAGGCTCGATTCCCAATCCAGTTCAAGTTTCGCCGCAGATGGAACATCTACTGGAGTAATAAAAGTATTGTCATTCAGCGGCAGCCCTAGCAATCGACGCAGCCGATACTCCGCCTTCAAAACATCGCCCAATGATCCTTTGATTCGTGCGTCACCTTCGTAGATGCGATTCTCGGCCTGTGCCACTGCGTCGCCAGCTTCTTTACGTCGCGACAACTGATCACGGAAACGTACAAGGTCGCGGAATGTTTCAATTTCTGATTCGTAGAGCTGCAGGTACAGGTATAGATCCCAATAGCGGTTCTCAACATCACGCAGCATCGTCGTCACCGATTGCTCAAATTCCAGCAGCGAGATATCCGAGTTGATTCGCGATATCAAAACGCCTTGAGCCACCCCGGACACACCACGCAGATTTGATTGAACGGGGCCAGCGATACGAGTGAATTCCACTCCGGAACCAGCGAGCAAAGGCTGACGATATTCCGCTTGAACGAAACCTGAGTAGTACGATGGAAAGATTGAATTCTGATTCGTACTTGTGTAGTTCACGTCATGCTCTACTGCCAACGTGCCGGCAGTCGCCAGCGTCTTCTCCAGGCGAGATTGAAACTGTACGGTTTGATTTTGTAGCGTTCCGCCTGCCGGAATCGAAATATTCTGAGTCGTTTGTGGATTTCGCGCTGTGCCACCCTGCAATGAATTCGTCCACACCGGGTCAAAGCTGGCAAGGGACGCTTCAGGACCAAGATTGCCGAACAAGAATCCGGTGTCCTGAATTGCATTGTCCCATACCGACGCGACGCGCTGCGGATTTCCCATCAGCGGATTCGACGGCGAGCCGAAGCTCTGATCATCAACAATGATGTCAGCATTCGACATCGCCATACGAATACATTCATTCAGCGTCATTTCCCGCGGATCGACTTCTTCCAGACTTGTCAGGCTTCGAGGCCCCTGCAACAGTTCAGGATTGACTTCATGCGATTCCGTCTGCGTTGGATATTCGATGTTGGTTGAGTAATTTTCATAGTGCTCCAGACCCCGATCTTCGCCCAGCAAATACTGTAGACGTGCCCCCGGTCCGGCGCAGCCCTGGCCGAGCATTGCGAGTAGCAGTGCCAGTACAGTTGAGCGTTTCCAGTGATTCGTCTTCACGCCTGACTCCATCGGAGGGCATCCGTCTTTAAATTTGCCGCAGTAATTCAGTATTTTGCTGCGACTAAGCTGGCATCAAGCCTCTGCCACCCGTCGCGCAACTGCAACGCTGCGGCACAGCCTCATAATCGTTATCGTCACTACAACCGTCAAACTTTGTGTAAACTTCCAAATCCTGTCCACATCGCCTGAAAAGCAGACTATGGGTGACACCGCAGGTTTACGGTACCAAGAATCCAGACTTGCTTGCATAGATGTCCAACGATTGTGGACGCAGATTTTGACGGCA
>JAYVNW010000504.1:0-2335 GCA_043758225.1 Candidatus Kuenenia sp.
CGGCTCACAGCTTGTCCTGGCTGACGGATCTGTACGTTTCGCCAGTGAAAACATCGACGAAAACGTCTGGCGTTCGGTCGGAAGTAAGGGTGACGGAGAAGTCATTGGCGAATGGTAGTTTGTTGCTGCGGGAGTGGTCACTCTGGTGGCCATTTTTGATAGCCTGTTGCTCCGAGGCAGTTTTTGATGCATTACGTCTTTCGCTAAAAGTGCTTGAAATGAATTCACGAATTGTTTTCTGTTTTGCCTCGCTTTTCATACCAATGCTGGGTTGCTCCCAACAGGTTGGGCCTGTTGGCGAAGTGATTGACGTCGTCAACGCCTCAGGCACCGTGACTTACCAGGGAACACCGCTGGAAGGCTTCGCAGTCACGTTCATGCCAGTGTCAGGAGAACGGCCTGCCTCTGGGATTACTGATGCCACAGGCCACTTTAAACTGGGCACGAATGATGCTGGCGATGGTGCCGTGGCTGGTTCGAACAAAGTCGCAGTGACGTGGGCTGGCCCAGCAGTATTCGATGATCTGGCGGCAAGTCCGATCGACAATCCGGAAGATATGCCAAAGCCGCCAGTGGAGATTCCCGCAAACTACGCGAACCCGGAAACGTCGGAAATTGTTATCGAAGTGCCCGCATCCGGTGCCGACGATCTAAGAATTGAATTGCAATGACCCCACCCTGAATCCAAACGATTTGGAGACCGCGTCAATCATAAATGGCGGATGTTTTTCAACTCTAGTGCTCTGCCAGGTTTGAAATGATGGATCGGATGGACTCCTTCTTCGCTGCTTTTTTTGCCATGGGTTCGCGTTCAAGATCCGGCGGTTCACGATAGCAGATGTCGCCGCTTTCGTTCAGCCCAGCCAGTCTTCGTTTTCTACGATTGCTGGACCGCACCAACGTCGCCACAAGCGGGCGATTGTATCTCGTCGGTGTTCAAATACTGCGCAGCAAATGCCAGCAACGTGAACATGAATGGAGTGCAGACGAAGCGGGTGAGTGTCATTCGGGTTAGACGATCAATTCGACTTCCTGCGATTTCCGTCATAATGCCTGCTGAATGGACATATATTCCCTTGTCGAAGGAACTGGCGGTCCGTTGATCCTTGCTTTGACAGTAGGCTCCGGCAACCTAGAATTTGCTGCGGTCGCGGAAATCCGCATCGTTAATGCCGTTATCTTCAGGAAAGTTTGATCGATGAAAGCTATTGCCGTACGCCCCGGAACTCCGAACAGCGTGCATCTTGCAGATTTGCCCAAGCCGGCAGTCAAGGATGTTGCAGGTGATCGAGGCGTATTGATTCGTGTATTGAAAGTGGGCGTCGATGCCACCGATCGTGAAATCAACGATGCGCTCTATGGAAACGCACCGGAAGGCTATGATTTCCTTGTGATTGGTCATGAATGTTTTGGTGTCGCAGAAGAGGTCGGCTCGAATGTTCGCCGCGTGAAAGTCGGAGATTATGTGACCTGTACCGTTCGTCGTCCAGGTGGTTCCATTTACGACCAGATTGGCCGTTCGGACATTACAAGCGAAGAACAATACTACGAACGCGGAATTAATCTGCGTCACGGCTACCTGACAGAGTACTTCGTGGACGACGAAGAGTTCGTGGTCAGAATTCCGGTGCGGCTAAAGCATTTGCATGTGCTCGCCGAGCCCATGAGTGGTGCGGCGAAAGCCGTTGAACAGGCATTCCTGGCTCAAAAACGCCTGCAGGTTTGGGAACCAAAGCGAGCATGGGTGACGGGTTCCGGTCAGATTGGGTTGCTGTCCACTTTGATTCTTCGACTGCGTGGGATCGAAGTCTTCACGTTGGCGCGCGGCCGCAAGCCAAACCTGAAAGCCGAAATCGTTGGAGGCTTTGGATCAACGTACATCAGCACTCAGGATCTTTCACTTGCGGACCTTGCTGCGAAGCACGGAAAACCTGATTTGGTCATCGAAGCGACAGGAAGCAGTGCCATCGCGTTTGAAGCGATGCAATTTCTTGGGCACAACGGTTGCATGGTCTGGACGAGCATCACCGGTGGATCCAAAAAGGTCGAAGTTCCAAGTGACCAAATTAATTTGAACTGGGTGCTTGGGAACAAACTGCTGGTTGGTTCAGTCAATGCCAACTATCGACATTTTGAATCAGGAATTGCAGATCTGGCCTTGGGCGAAGTCACCTGGCCGGGAGTTATCGAGAAAATTCTTACAACACCTGTTCACGGGCTGGATAACTACAAAGAAATGATGCGTTTGCTCGTCGAAGACAAGGAAGCTCTGAAGGTGTACGTGAACGTTGCGGAAGGCTGAATTGCCTCGACTGTTGAACTTTGCGTGGTCCAA
>JAYVNW010000505.1:0-2650 GCA_043758225.1 Candidatus Kuenenia sp.
GATTGGCCGTTCCTGGCCGCCAATCCGAACCGGCTCAGCAGGATCTCATGCTCCCTTTCGTCCAGAACAGACTCCGCATGATTCAACAACTGACTCACAACAGCTTCTGGATCCGCGCAAACGGATGCCTCTGAATTTTTGTTGGGCACCGCAGACAATAACTCAGCGCCCGAGTTTGGAAATCGCTCCTTCCGCCGTTGACGAGTTTTCCAGACGCGGTAGAAGTGCCGTTGAATCGAATGCGTCGCATACGTGCTGAAGCGAAATCCTCTGGAGTAATCAAATCTGTCAATGGCCGCCAAGAGAATCATGCAGCCATCGCTGCTGAGATCATCGACGTCACAATTTTGAGACGAAAATTTCCGAGCGATACTGCCCACAAGACGCATGTTGGAACTCACCAACTGACTTCGAATCTCCTCAACGAGATGCAGCAACCGGTCAATCTCATCCATCGACTTGCTGGACGGTGACGATGGAGAAAGACGGCTGCGGAGATGGCTGGCTGTGTACAACGATAAATTGAGTGTCCGGAACAGCAATTGTTCTTCTGCAAAGGTCAGCAGGGGAGCGTTTGATGCCCAGTCAAGCGAAGCGAATGCTCCATCTCCTGGCGTGCCACGAGTCTTCGACATCGCTGCATGATCAGCGATTTCCCGGCTGCGTAAAGATTCAAGCAGTTCGGTTGCGGCAGAGAATGCCTTGTTGCCACGGTCTTTGTGCTCGAACTCGTCTGCAGGGATGAACCTCAGCTCCTTCGCCAACAATGCTGCCGCACGTAGTTGAGCATCGGAGCGGTCAGTCACCTTTCTGGGAGCTGGTTCACGCAATGACTTGCGCCGCAGATTTGACGAGTTTCGCGACTTGAGTTTGTTAGGCACCTGACATCCCCCCGTTCACTTTAAACTGCATTAAAACATTCAATTCGACCTTGAGAAACGCCGCGAGTGCAACCGCAACATAGGCAAAGTCATAACCGAAAATGAATTATCTATGCAAACTTGGCAAGACTTTCTACAGATGACGTGTTGGTTTGATTAACTTTATCATTGTGAGAGTGTATCATACCGTTCAAATCGTCCTCAACGGCTGACGTGTGATAGGTTTGAATTGACTTCAAATACACTCCCTCATTCCGGGGTGGTTCAATCGAATGGAGGGCCCTCTCCAACTCGACAGAAAAACACTTTGCCGTTAACTTTTGCTGGTTCATTCGGTTCACACGGTAATTGCGAAGCCGCGCCATGCAGAATTTTTTCCACTGGTCTCGATGCTGTCGCAGGATTCGGAACTCATCAGACAGATTGACCGTTTCCAAATTCGACAGGCCCGCAACATGATTCAAATCGATTGGAATTCCGAGGACCATTGCTACGAACTCCGATGTTCCGTCGTGCTGCCTCAGACGCGTGAGCGTGTGTTTGATTTTTTCAGTGATGCGTTCCAGTTGGAACAAATCACTCCACCCTGGCTTAATTTCAAAATCCTCACGCAAGCACCGATCGAACTCAAGGACGGTAGCCTGATCGACTATCAAATTCGGCTGCATGGAATTCCAATTCAATGGCGAACCGAAATTTCGTCCTGGGATCCGCCGTATTCTTTCACGGATCGTCAATTGCGAGGACCATACAAACTTTGGGAGCACCTGCACACATTTGAAGAAGTTGATGGTGGAACTGTGACGACAGACTGTGTTCGGTATAAAGCGATCGGTGGACGCTTCGCCAACTGGTTGATGGTCGAACGTGACCTTCGCAGGATCTTTGAATACCGTCGTCAGCGAATGCTGGAGCTCTTTCCGGCTGTTGGAACTGAAGTTGCGGAATTCACGCGATGACACAGACTCCTGCCGTTCGTGTTCGTGATCTGAATCGGCAAACAGTTCGCCGCGACGGCCAGTTTATCGTGTACTGGATGACGGCTTATCGACGATTGTCATCGAACTTCGCTCTGCAGCGCGCGGCGGAACTGGCACGTGCATATCAGAAGCCATTGCTGATCATCGAAGCATTGCGACTGGACTATCAGTGGGCCAGTCGTAGATTGCACACATTTGTACTGCAAGGCATGCGAGACAATCTTGAGCACGCCGCGCGTTATGCACACTGCTACGTGCCCTTTGCAGAGACCGCCGCAAATCCGGGCCATGGCATGCTGGAATGGCTGTCTTCGCGAGCGACTGTGATCGTAACCGATGATTTCCCTTGCTTTTTTCTGCCTCGGATGATCAATTCGGTCGCTCGGCGGGTTGACGTAAAAATGGAATCAGTAGATTCCAATGGTATGTTTCCCATGCATGTGGCGGAGACTGAATTTCCGACGGCCTATGCGTTTCGTCGCTATTTGCAGAAAAACCTGAGCGTCTATTTGCCCGTCATGCCAGAACCGGAGCCCCTGGCGAATCGGGAAACACCACGACTGGCCGCGCCACCAGCGGATCTGATATCCCGGTGGCCGATAGCGAGCCCTTCACTTCTTCAGTGCGAAGCCGGCTCAATCGCTGAACTGCCGATCGATCAGGACGTTAAAGAAGCCTCAATGATCGGCGGACCGAAGGCCGCGCGAAAACAGCTGCAGAGTTTTCTCGAAATTCGACTTGATAGATATGCTGAGGATCGAAATCAACCTGACGAAGACGCGTCCAGTG
>JAYVNW010000506.1:0-5218 GCA_043758225.1 Candidatus Kuenenia sp.
TGTGCAGCGCGACCTGAAATATCGAAATTGCAGTCCTGCAGCTTCGTTGACTTCAGGCCCACTGGCAATCTCCAGTCGATTCTGTTCTTCGGTGGAAACGAGATTTTTGAATGAATCCTGCTCCTGCAAACAACCGCTTACTCGTCACCGATTTTTATCGATCGTTCCTGCGATTTTGCATTGATTTGAACATTACTCAGCCCAGAACTGTCAGCCAGCCACCGCCGTTTACGTTAAACAATGCCCGCTTTCCGCTGGAGTGTATCTGTCGTATGACGCAGGGCCTCGGCGAAGCAGCAAGAACAGTCGAGTACGTCCTTGGTGCCTCATGTAAGGCTGAGCAGGTTCACGTTCTTGAAAACATCTGGCACGATCCTGCGGCTGACATGTGTCTTGTTGCATCAATGGACGAGTTTCTGGTCATCAAGAGCTGGGACCGAAACAACCGCGGAGTCATGCTCAGTCCTCCGACGCTGGGACCCCAACCAGAACGCCAGACAGGAAACTGTTCGGATGCCTTCACGGAAATGAATATCGATCGGCGAGAAGTCTCAGGGCAAATGCTGACAACGACGGAAGAAATTGTTGCTGCAGTACTCAACAATCGTCCGCTGGTTTCACAGACCGAATTCTCACTCCCTGACGGTCTGCACATTTTTCTGGAATACCCGGTCAAAGTGATCAACGCGAGCGAACGTGAGATGTTCTATCAGGTCGATACCGGACCAGTGCTCGTGCCGGACTTGACCGCCTTCGACGAAATTCACCAGATTTCTGTGTTGCGACTGGCGTTCATGGCCCACAACACAATGGGGTGCACAGAAATGCTGATGAATGTTCCCACGGCGATCGGTGATGGAATCAGCGTCAATCATTTCTCACGAGTCATGAAAGTACGTGCCGTGAATCGCATGATAGCGGTAGATTGAGAACGTCGACCTGATGTTCGGACCGATGCAGGCTTTACAATCCTGCGTGAAATTATTCATCTCGGCCGATGCCACTGCAGCAAGTTTATCGATAGAAATGGAAAGAATCGAAGTGAAGCTGATGCGACGCAACTGCACGAACTCGTTGTTAACGTTTGGCCTGATCTCAATGATCACTTCCTTTGCATGGTCAGTCGACGTGACCGCGTCCGAACGTGTCCGCATACCGTGGACAGAGTCACGACTGGTCGGTTCGCCTGACCCTCCTTTGCCGTATCGAGTGACGCGGGTCTATGAAAACCTGCCGCTGTTTGCTCCCGTTTATCTGCGAAAGGAACCAGGAACCGATCGCCTGCTTTTCGTCGATCACAAAGGCGAGTGGAAAGAGCCTGGCGGACTGCGAGTTTTTCATGATCGCGCTGACGTCAATTCCAGCAAACCTTTGCTGCACATTGACCGGCTGGTCTACGGATTCTGTTTCCATCCAAATTACGAAAAGAACGGGTATCTGTACCTGATCAGTAATGGCCCGATGCCGGAAGCTAACAAACAAAACCGGATCTCGCGGTTCACTATCGAGCGTGTCCCGGATGGTATGCTCAGAGAAGACAGCGAACTCGTCATCCTCGAATGGGACTCCAACGGGCATAACGGCGGAGATCTGGTATTCGGACCGGACGGATACCTGTATTGTCCCACCGGCGATGGAACGAGTGACAGCGACACGCTGGAAACCGGGCAGGGGCTGAACGATCTGCTGGCTGTGATGCTGCGACTGGATGTGGACCATCCAGCGGAAGGCAAGACCTATAGCATCCCTCCGGATAATCCTTTCATACAGACATCAGGTGCTCGTCCGGAGATCTGGGCCTACGGTTTCCGCAATCCGTGGCGTATGGATTTTGACCATGAGTCGAATCAACTTTGGGTGGGACAGAACGGGCAGGATCTTTGGGAACAAGTGTATCTGATTCGCAAGGGAGAAAACTACGGCTGGAGCATCCAGGAAGGCAGTCATCCGTTTTATCTTCAGCGACCAACGGGACTTCAGCCGATCACGTCACCCGCCGCAGAACATCATCATTCAGAATCCAGAAGTCTGACTGGCGGCATTGTGTATCGTGGGACGCTGTTGCCCGAACTGGCTGGCTGCTATATCTACGGCGACTACTCGACAGGCAAGATCTGGGGCGTGCGGCATGATGGCACTGAAGTGACATTCCATCGAGAGCTGGCGGACACGACGCTTCAGATTACAGGATTTGCCACGAACAAGGCTGGCGAGCTGCTGGTGATCGATCATGGCGGTGGCTTTTATCGGTTGGAGCTCAGCCCGCCCGTGCAGCCAACCATTTTCCCACGCAAGCTCAGCGAGACCGGATTGTTCGCGTCCGTGCCGGGTCACAAACTGCTTCCATCCGTGATTCCCTATTCCGTCAATGTGCAGTTGTGGTCTGACGGAGCGTTCAAGCATCGCTGGCTGGCCGTGCCGGGTGACCAGCAGATTGCCTATACGTCGAACCGTGGCTGGAATTTTCCCGACGGGTCGGTGCTTGTGAAGAGCTTTGCACTGGAACGTGAATCCGGGCATCTGGAAACACGTCGCTGGATTGAAACTCGCCTCATGGTCCGACAGCAAAAGGAGTGGGTCGGATATACCTACCGCTGGAATGACCAGCAAACCGATGCGGATCTGCTGGAAGCTGCCGGTGCAGACGTCGCGTTTGAGATCATGGATCCCACCGCGCCCGGTGGAAAACGCACTCAGACGTGGCACTATCCCAGTCGTGCGGAATGCATGGTCTGTCATTCGCGCGCCGTCAATTATGTGCTGGGACTGACGGAAAAGCAGATGAACCGCATGCATGATTATGGCGACACGAAAATGAATCAGCTGGAGATGCTGGCCGAACTGGGACTGTTTAAGGAGCCTTTGTCGAAGCCTGCGAATGAGCTGAGTCGCCTCAGCGATCCGTTTGATTCGTCCGTCGATTTGCAGACGCGCGCGACCGCGTATCTGGACGCCAACTGTTCAAATTGTCACGTGGAAGCTGGTGGAGGCAATGCCCAGTTCTCGACCGAGATCGACGCCAAACCTGATCAGATACGATTGCTCGATGCCCGTCCTGTCCATACCACGTTCGGGATCGCCGACGCGAAACTTATCGCTCCCGGAGTTCCTGAACGCTCACTGCTCCTGAATCGAATGCAGAGGCGCGGCCATGGCCAGATGCCGCCAATCGGCACAAATCAGGTCGATGCACCGGCTGTTGAGTTGATTCGGGAATGGATCATGTCAATGCCGCCAACGGTCGAGCTGTCGCAACAGAAGTAACGCACTTTCGCTCAGTTCCCGGCCGACTTTGGAGTGTGATCACTGGTCACCGATATACATCGCGCTCTGAAAAATGAGGCTATCGGTGGTCTTGCGAATGTCGCCTCTCGCCAGGCAGAGCATACCCTTGATTTCACTTTCGCTTGACCTCATTTCCCAGCCGACCTCCACCGATGACTTCCTGATTTGGTTTCGACCACATCACTCGACCCAGCCAGACGGTGCCGTCGGCTCTTTTGGGGTGCGGCTTGTCGCTGATGAGGTACTCGGCATCCGTGACCCATGATTCCCGGGGAGAAATGGTCGCTGCGCCAAAGTTGCCAAGCATGACGCCGCGTTCCGGCAGCAGGACCTGTTCAGTTCTGCGAAGCACCTGCAGATTGTCCGGATCGACCTGAGCGACAAAGACTGGTGCGCGGTTTCTCATGATGTGGTCATTGTTCGCGCCGCGTCGGGTGTACGTCAGAAACAGTCCGTCGCTGTGACTGAGCCAATGTGCCTGAGTGCTGTAACTCCCCAGATCCTGGTTATCATCAAACGTCCATTTCTGCACCGGCTCGAAGTGCAGACCGTCATCGCTCTTCGTCACAAAGGCCGCCGTGTCGTGTCGCAGAGTGAGATAGTACTTGTCTTGAAATCGCGTGAGGGACGGTTCGTAGAAACCTCGTCCACCGGGCGTGGTCAGTTCGTCACCGTGCGTGAGGTACTTGAGTTCCTGTCCGTCGAACGAACAGTGCAGAATTGTTGCGGTATAGTCGCCGCCATCTGGCCCCTGGAAGTAAACCGGTATTAACAGCGTCCCATCTGGCTGTTCAAGCCATTGCACACATCCCGGCGCGACAAGGAAGAATTTGCCATCAGTCTCGGGCATCACCAGCATCTTCCATGCGGTCCACTTGTCGACCTTTGGGTCGTAGGTCGCATAAGCACATTCGTGCGACCGAGGCTTGTTAACAAGTTGTTCTCCCTTCGGGCCGTAACGCAGCTTGACGCCGATGGCGAGAAGTTTTTCGCTGTGCGTCAACCAGCCCGGGGTGACGTCGCAGGCGGCGATTGTTTCGTTGTTCTCGCCCGGTCGCGAGGCCAACTCCGGAATCTCCGTCGGCCCCGTCCAGGTCTCGCCGAAATCGTTGGTTCGCAGGTAGTACAGGCCGGAGTAATGGTCACTGACTCCGAGGTGCTTTTGAATTGTCAAAACGACCGCTGGCTGGCCATCGTTGCCCTGACCGGGCAACGCCCATCTCGAACACCTTGAAGAGACTCTCCGCCGCATGCACGTGCCCGTAGTTGTTGTCGCCCTCGAGGATATGGAGCATCACAGGAACAAACGAACGATCTCCCGCTCGGACAATTTCGCGAGCAAGACCGCACAGATGCTGGTCGTCAGTTTCCGTCTTCAGTTTCGGGGTCAGATAATCGATCACCTCCAGTCCGCGTCCTCCCAGAGTCAGGCCTTCTGCAGCGTGCATGGACGGCCAGAAGACCTCGCTTCGCAAACCGGTACGCAGGACATTCAGGCATTTCTCACGGGTTGCAGCATCAAGCATGATTTGGGTTGCCTCCTGGGTATTGCTGCACAGACTCGGAAGCAGAACCACAACTATCGAAACGATTCGCACCGATCTTCACGCTGCGCTGTAACCCCTCGATGCGGGAATGCTTGTGCATTCACGCCCTGTTTGACATTGTCTTCGAGGATCTCACTGATGTAGTTTTCCGCGATATTCCGTCGTCTGGAATTGGTTCGTCGCTCTCCCCGCTCCACTCGATTCGCACGTCGGAACCTAAGCCTTCGGGCCGCGTCCGAACGGCTTGAACAGCGACTTTTACTGTTCGCAACTTCTGGCAATGCATGGCCCGCTCCGGCGTTGATCACGATCAGCTTCATGCCCGATGGTACGAACATCAACGGCTACAGCAGCAATCTGGTCAGTACCTTTAACACCAAGTTTGG
>JAYVNW010000507.1:0-1834 GCA_043758225.1 Candidatus Kuenenia sp.
TGCACGACAGCAGGTTTTGGCAAAATAATGACCACGCCTGCAGCTCTGCTGTTCGCTGAACATCATCGATCGGATGCGGCGCGGAAATGTTGAAAATGAACTCCAGCGCCTGCTGAATCTCGGCGTCAGTCGCAGTCCTGGAAAGTGCTCGTTCGTAGCCCAGAGCAACACGTTGCGCATCATCACTGCGATCACTCAACAGGCTGCGAGCCATCTCATCCGCAGAATCAAGCAGCAAATCCGAGTTCATCATCAATAGCGCCTGCGGCGACACAACGGTCGTGTTTCGATTTCCAGTCGGCATTGTCGGATCCGGAAAATCAAACTGCTCAAACATCGTGTATAGGTTATTGCGAATGACCGGCAGATAGATCGAGCGCCGCAGACTGCCGTATCGGGTGTGATCGATCGAAGTATGATCGAACACAAATTGGCGATTGCGAAGCGGTACTGTCTTGCCGCCAAAGCTGCGGTTCAATCGACCGGACACCAGCAGAACGGCATCTCGGATTTGCTCAACATCCAGCCGCTGTCGACGGAAACGCCACTGCAATTCCATCTCAGGATCGATCACCGCATATTCCGCTGCTTGTGGATGCTGCGAATCCATTTGATAAACATTCGACAACATGATCAGCCGATGCAGCGATTTGATTGACCAGCCCGATGTCGCAAAATGATTCGACAGCCAGTCCAGCAATTCTGGATTCGATGGTTTGTCACCGAGGACTCCGAAATTATCAGTTGATGCCACAAGCCCACGACCAAAATGCCAACGCCAGAGACGATTGACGATGACTCGCGATGTCAGAGGATTGCTCGCAGACCCCATCCATTCAGCCAGCTGCAATCGACCACTCTGGTTGTCCGGTAACGCCAGCGTTGATCCATCAGCAAGCATCACCTTGGGGACACTGCGAGGAATCGCTTCACCGAGATTCCGATGATCGCCGCGCACGGCGATTGGCAGACTTGTCAGAACGGTTCCATCTGTCACGCTCATTGCCGACGCTTCATCAGCCGCATTGCTTTCTGCAATCCTTGCAATCTCCGCCAGGCGATGATATTCCGTCAGAGTTGTCTCATCCAAAGCGAACTCCGGCTTCGGCGGAAGCGCCAAAAATCCCGATGTATCATCCAGAGCTGCGCGAACGGCATCCAATTCCACATCGCCGGAACCTGTCGCCGCAGTGTTTGCTGCTTTTGCTTTGGCCAATGCTTCATCAGCTTCTGCAAATAACGCCGCGTAGTATTGGCGAATTCCGTCGCTGTCACTAACCGCCTGCAGCTCACGCCATTTTGAAAACAACGGATCGTCGGAGTGAAATTTCAAATGCTGCCGACAGTGATGCAGCACACGCGGATGCAGGCCGAGCGGTTCAGCCAGTGCTTGCAAATCGACCAGCGAAGTGTCCGGATCAATGCCTGCTGCAGTTGCTAAGTACACAGCGGCCCTGGACCTTACATCGGTTCGTAGCTTGGCGATTGCCGTGTTCTTGTAAGCCGCCGCTGCCGATTTCGTCGCCGCAATCTCTTCATCAACCTTCTTCAGCGACTCTGTTTCTTCGGCAGTCGCAAACGAATATTCGTTCCAGTGTTTGATCGCGCCAGTATTCGTCGCACCAAAGGTTCTGGTGCTTTTCAGAATCGCAGCCAGCCCATAATAGTCCGACTGTTTAATCG
Organism: Candidatus Kuenenia sp.; assembly: GCA_043758225.1. GTDB lineage: Bacteria > Planctomycetota > Planctomycetia > Planctomycetales > Planctomycetaceae > SXXK01. Next base: position 1,684 of record JAYVNW010000507.1, read on the forward strand.
GATCGAACTTATGATCATGGCACCGAGCGCATCCCAGTGTCAGGCCCAAAAACGCTTTTCCCGTGGAGTCCAGCTGCTCGTCGATCGTGTCCATGTCGAGCTTTTCACGATCCGGCTCCGCCAGCACTTTCGCACCGAGCACCAGAAACCC
>JAYVNW010000508.1:0-3879 GCA_043758225.1 Candidatus Kuenenia sp.
TTTGGGATGTGCAGTATTCAACCCGCTCCGTGAAACCGAATGAAAGCTTTCAACAGCGAGTCGATCGTCTCAAGGGCACGCAACTGACATCAAATGCACTGGTGAAGTTGATTCTGGAAACGCTTGACGACCTTCCCAATGGCGCGTTCGGGATCAAACTATCGGCAGATCGTTACGGAGATGATACCGGCGTGGTGATCACCGTTACGTTTGTTGATAATGCCGAGTTTGGGAGCGGGACGAACGGCTGGAGTAGGTCTCATCGCGTCCGGCTGGACGACAATTCCCTTTCTTCTGGTTTTGGCACAAGCACCCTGGACTACGGACAGACTGCCAATGCCTACAAAGATCTGGTCGATGCAGCGGACAAGGCACTCGCAGCGCCACCGCAACTGTCTTTCGAAATTCGAGCCTCGGTCATCCGCGAGAAATAAGCCTATGACAACCCACAGAGATCAATCAGCGCCCGCACGGCGAGATCGGTTCGCTCTTCTTCTTCAATCAGCGTGAAAGGGAAAAAATGGATCAGAAAGGATCATGACTCTTTGTTTTGCAAATCAGACAAATCAGCGGGACAAGTTCCGATCGACGAGTTTCGATCGAACCACTGAAACTGGAACAGAATTGACGAGTCATGCTGTTTGACAGTTTGCGGCCTGAATGCGAAACGCGATTCACGGTTTCTTTCTTCCTCCGAAAGATCTGCTACTCTGAGTCAAATTCTTCAGCAATTACGAGTCTCACGGGGGGTTCTGAAATGAGATCCGGCCAGATCACTCGTTCGGGAATGATCGTTCTTCTCAGTACAATTGCCTTCCAGGTCCAGGCATTTGAAGATCATAGACGGATCGATTTTAATCGCGATGTCCGGCCCATTCTTTCCGACAATTGTTTCACGTGTCATGGACCGGACGAACAGCAGCGGGTGAATGATCTGCGGCTGGATCGATCGGAAGATATATTCGCGGATAGAAACGGTCATCGAGTGATTGTGCCTGGTGACGTTGCCGCCAGTATATTGCATCAGCGAATTTCTTCCTCCGATGCGGAACAACGAATGCCGCCCAGGGATTCAGGCCGGCAACTGACAGAGGCACAGATTCAAATCCTGGCGGAATGGATTCAACAGGGAGCCGAATGGAAAGAACATTGGGCCTTTGTTGCCCCGCAACGTCACGAATCACCGCAAACACAGTCAAACACCTGGCGGCGTAATCCGATTGATGACTTTGTATTGGCTCGACTCGAACAGGAAGGACTGCAACCATCCGCCGAAGCAAGTCGCAGCACACTGATTCGGCGAGTTTCACTGGACCTGACTGGTCTGCCACCGACGCCCGCAGACATTGAAGCCTTTCTTAAGGATTCGTCATCCGACGCCTACGAAACCGTTGTTGATCGACTTCTGGCATCTCCACATTATGGTGAGCACATGGCTGTGCGATGGCTCGACGCCGCACGTTATGCAGATACCAGCGGTTATCAGACCGATGGTCCACGATCGATGTGGCGTTGGAGAGACTGGGTGATCAATGCGTTCAACAGCAACATGACGTTTGATCAGTTTACGATCGAACAAATTGCCGGAGACCTGCTGGAATCTCCAACACTCGATCAGCGTATCGCCACAGCGTTTAACCGCAATCACCGAGGTAACGCAGAAGGCGGAATTATCCCCGAGGAATACCAGGTTGAATATGTTGTTGATCGAGTGGACACGACCTTCACGGTCTGGCTGGGTCTCACAATGGGCTGCGCCCGTTGTCACGATCACAAGTATGATCCCATCCGGCAAAAGGACTTTTATCAGGTTTTTGCCTACTTCAACAACATCCCCGAACAGGGCCGCGCTGTCAAAGTCGGCAACTCCCCGCCCTTCATCAAAGCGCCTTTGCCGGAACAACAGTCGCAACTGGCGAGGCTCGATCAAAAGATCGAGACGGCCTCGAAGCGGTGGCGGAATTTGCGGAGCGAATTGCAGGACGCTCAGCGGACCTGGGAATCCCGATTTGCGCCCGCGGAGCCGATTGACTGGACTGTTTCCGACGGACTTGTTCATCATTTTGCTTTTGATGGCAGTTTGACCGATGCCGTGCGAAACCTTGACGCGTCGTTCGATGACGGACCGACCACATATGCACATGGCCACTTCGGACGAGCGATCAAGCTGGATGGCACATCGATGCTGAATGCTGGCGATACGGCGGGCTTTGGTTACCTCGACAAGTTTTCCATCGCTATGTGGATTTATGCGACAGATGATCATGGGACAGTCATTTCGCGGATGACGCCAGAGGAACACGGTGAGGGATATTACGTCGAATTGCTGAATGGTCATGTGCAGGTGAACCTTATCAAACGTTGGCTTGATGATGCCATTCGAGTAGAAAGCGTCGCCTCACTTCCATTACGGCAATGGTGTCATCTGACACTGACGTACGATGCGACACGTCTGGCTGCAGGAGTTCGCGTTTACTTGAATGGTGAGCCGTTTGCGTTGGACGTGAAACTCGATCAGCTCAACCAGACATTTGCGCTGCCAAAGGAACCACTCCGAATCGGCGGTGGACAGCATCCGTTCACAGGTTCTCTGGATGACGTTCGGATTTTTGCGCGAGACCTGACTGCGGCGGAAGTTCAAATGCTTGCGGTTCCTCAGACCGTCACAGATATTCTGTCGCTGCCTGCGGATTCTCGCACCAATGCACAGCACGCTAAGCTGACACGATATTTTCTCGACAACGATGCGCCGGCCACAATCAAGGATGCCGAAGGTTGTCTTGCAGACCTTCGCCGTCAACGGCTTGCCTTGTATGACAATCTCCCCACGGTGATGGTGATGCAGGAATTGGAGCAGCCGCGAGAAACGCATATCCTGGTTCGAGGACAGTACGATCATCCCGGAGACAAAGTTGAACCGGGAGTGCCGCGTGTTTTTCCGTCGCTGCCTTTGGATGCTCCGAAGAACCGACTTGCTCTGGCTCGTTGGCTGGTCAGCCCCGATCATCCGCTCACGGCCCGAGTCGCCGTCAATCGATTCTGGCAACGGTATTTCGCCCAGGGACTTGTCAGTACCAGTGAAGACTTCGGAGCTCAGGGCGAAAGTCCCAGTCATCCGCAGCTTCTGGACTGGCTGGCGACCGAATTCGTCAGACTCGGCTGGGACATCAAAGCCCTGCAGAAACTCATCGTCACGAGTGCCACGTATCGTCAATCGTCAAATGTCACTGAAGAATTGCGGCAACGCGATCCAGAGAACCGACTGCTGGCCCGCGGAACACGAACACGTCTTCCGGCAGAAACCATCCGCGATCAGGCGCTTTTCATCAGCGGCCTGCTCACAAATCGAATCGGCGGCCCATCGGTTAAGCCGTATCAGCCGGAAGGTCTTTGGCAGGAAATTGCATCGGACACGGAATACACGCAGGCCCACGGCGAAGATCTGTATCGTCGCAGTCTGTACACATACTGGAAACGAACAGTTGCGCCTCCCACCATGGTAACGCTCGATGCCACCAGCCGCGAAGCGTGTACGGTTCAGCGGGCACGGACCAACACGCCACTTCAGGCGCTGGCGCTGATGAACGACATCACGTTCGTGGAAGCCGCTCGAGTTTTCGCACAGCGCGTAATGGCAGAAACAAACGGTGCTCCGACACATCGACTCCAACACGCCTTTCTGATGGCCACAGCAAGAACTCCTCGGCCCGAAGAATTGGACGTTCTGGAGCGTCGCTTTCTGAAGAGTCTGGAAGTCTTCCGCAGCAATCCTGCAGCCGCCAGCGAATTGGTGCGAATGGGTGAGTTTCCGGTCAATCAAACTCTCGACATCGGCGAACTGGCCGCATTCACAACGGTGACCAGTTTGATTTTGAATCT
>JAYVNW010000509.1:0-5410 GCA_043758225.1 Candidatus Kuenenia sp.
ACATCAATCGAGTCTCGACTGCAACACATGTTTTCGAAAGCCATCGGACGCGAAGCAACTTCCGCAGAGTTATCCTTGTGGAAGGATGCCGCTCGTGACTTTGCCGATGCTGAACAAATTCCCGATGCCGAAATACTGACCAGCGGTTCGCTCTGGCAGACGCTGGCGCATGCGATGTTCAACATTAAGGAGTTCCTGTATGTTCGTTGATCAACATCCGAAACTCTGGTCGCGCCGAGAATTGCTGGCTCGCACATCAAATGGCTTCGGCCTGATGGCGCTGGCCGGACTCATGTCGCAAGCAAAAGCAGGCGACAAGTCGGCCACTGCCCCCGTCAGCATCCCCGCGCGAGCGAAGCATGTTATTTTGTGCTTTATGGATGGTGGTCCAAGTCACGTTGATACCTTCGACTATAAACCAGAACTCACTCGACAACAGGGCAAGCCAATCGGCGATACTCAGGTATCGAAGCTGTCGCAGAGTAGTGCCGGTCGAGTCTGGTTTGGCAGTCCATGGAAGTTTGCTCAGCGAGGTCAGAGCGGTCTGTGGGTCAGTGATCTGTTTCCTCACATCGCAGCGATTGCCGATGAAATTTGCGTGGTGAAGTCGCTGGTCGGAAAGCAGCCGTTGCATGGTCAGCAGAACCTGCTGCTGCATACTGGCAGAGTCACGGGGCAGGCACCAAGTTTCGGATCGTGGGTGAACTACGGTCTGGGGACAGAGAATCAGAATCTGCCTGGCTACGTTCTGCTGAACAATGACTGGATACCTAACGGTGGCTTCGAAAATTTCTCCAGTGCATTTCTGCCGGCAACCAATACGGCGACTCTGCTGCGTGCCAAAGGTGCGACGGTGGATAATATCCAGCCGACGGATTCCATCGATAAGCAGCGAAGGAAACTTGCTCTGCTGCAAGCTCAGGATCAAACCTTCGCAGCCACATCGCCGGAGCACCAGTTGATCGAATCGGCGATCCACAATTATGAAACAGCTTTTCGAATGCAGGTGGCGGTTCCGGAGATTGCTAATGTCGAACAGGAATCACAGGCGACTCAAAAACTGTATGGACTCGACAGCACAAACGACTATCAGAAATACTACGCCCTGCAGTGCCTGCGAGCCAGACGATTAGTCGAAGCGGGCGTTCGATTCGTGGAGATCACCTGCCCGTTGACACATGCCAACAACTCTCCTTGGGATCAGCACGGGACGTTGAAACAGCATCATGCAGAAAATGCGATGATCACCGGCCAGTCCGTCGCAGCCTTGATCTTCGACCTCAAGCAACGCGGGCTTCTCGACGACACGATTGTGATCTGGGCGGGCGAGATGGGCCGCACGCCACATACTCCCGCGATTTCAGAAACCTGCGGGCGAGATCACCACGTCAACGGCTACAGCATCTTCGTCGCCGGTGGCGGCTTCCGAGGCGGCACGACATTCGGGCAGACGGACGAGTTTGGAAATTCGGTTGCAGAAAACCCACTGGAGATCCACGACATCCATGCCACGGTATTGCATCAACTGGGCATCAACCACAAACAACTGACATTCAAATTTGGCGGTCGTGATGTCAGCCTGACCGACGTCCACGGGCGAGTTGTTCCGGAACTTTTAAGCTGAACCAGACTCAAAGATTAAGATGAAGCTTTCACCGAAGCAAGCCCCCGAAGGTTCGCTCGTTCCAACCGACGCCACGCCAAAATTAGATTGTGACGAAGCATCTGACTGCTACGAATCGCTACAACGTTCGTGCAATATGTTTGAAGAATGCGGCGGAATCGAGACCAATTCCTGTGACTTTGCGAATCACATCTTCCGCCGCCATGCGATGTCCCATCTGGTGGATATGACTGCGCAGCCATGCCAGCAAATGCTGAAACTCGCCGCCGTCAAGGTCGCCTGTGAGACCATGTGCCGATTGATATGCTTCCGCAAGTTGAGCAGCGTAAAGGCTACCAATCGTATACGACGGAAAATATCCGAACATGCCTACGGCCCAGTGTGAATCCTGAAGCACGCCGTCTCGATCACTCGCCGGCGTATTGCCGAACAATGACTGACTGCGATCGTTCCAGGCACTCGGCAAATCGTGGACCGTTAAGTCGCCGAAAATCAACGCTCGTTCAAGTTCGTAACGCAGCAGAATATGCAGATGATAGGAAACTTCATCTGCGTTGACTCGGTTCGACGTTTGCTTGATGGCCGTCACGACTCTAAAGAAATCTTCGCCTTCCAGACCAATGGTCGCATCAGGAAAGATCGCCTGGATCGTCGGAAACCAGCGATGCCAGAACGACCGACTGCGACCGATGTGATTTTCCCACAGTCGTGATTGGGATTCATGCAACCCCATACTCGGCGCTTCGCCGAGAAACGAATCGCGATCAGTTGGCATGAAACCCTGGTCATACAATCCGTGGCCACCTTCGTGTAGTGTCGTCAAAACCGCGCTGGGCAGATCGTCTTCGCGAACGCGAATTGTCAGACGTACGTCGTGCGATCCCATTTGAGCTGTAAACGGATGTGTTGACCGATCGAGACGTCCACGTTCGAAATCGAAACCGATGGCTGTCAGAATTCGACGGCACAAATCCCATTGACCATTTTCAGAGAATTTGCGACCTTTCAGGAGTTTCGAATTCCCTGCAGTGGCGGCGGACAATTTTTCAACCAGCGGAACGAGCTTTAGCTTCAAGTCCGCGAGCACGGGATCGAGCCGCGAACGACTCATTCCCGGCTCATATTCATCCAGTAGCGAATCGTAGGGATCGCCGCCTCGAGCCAACGTGACCGCTCGTTCACGAACCAGTGTCAGCAGCTTTTCAAACGCCGGTGCAAATCGAGAAAAATCATTCTCCGCATAGGCGTCTTCCCAGGCGCCGAGAGATCGTGACTTTGCTTTCGCCAGATCGCGGATCAGTTCTTCTGACACTGCCAGCGATTGTCGCCGCAGACGACGCAACAACGCGAGTTCGCGAGTCCACCGGACATCGTCTTCGCGCTGTTGAGCAACTTCTTCAATGAGATCTCCTATGTCATCGGCCGTGAGTATACCGTGCCGAATTCCTTCCAGCGTCGCCAGTTGCTCACCGCGTTGAGCCCGCCCCATGGACGGGAGTTTCGTTTCTTCGTCCCAGCTCATCAGGCCGATGGTCTGATCCAGATGCAACAGCTCTGTGATGCGGTTCCTCAGCGTCTGTTCCGCGCCGTCAGCACGCACCGGGGTGCGGCGAGGCATTTTGAGTTCGCGCGGCGGCCGAGCAGTCAGGACAACCGCAAGGCCACCGTGCTGAGCGACGTTGACGACCTGCTTCTGCGACACGCGGCACAGAATTCCAAGACCATTTTCCGTTGTCGCAAATCCCATGACAGCATAAAACGGTTCTTCAAAAACTGTTCCGCCAGGGCCGACCACCGGAAACTCGTGAACAGGCAACCGCGCGACGGATTGCAGCACCCACGACTTTTCAGGATCGGTATAACACGCGGCAGCTTCTTCAATCAGCTGATTCCATTCGTTCGGCTCTGTGGCCGATCCAAGTTGCACGCCTTTTCCGCCGTAGCCACGATTCGGTTTCAGCACGAGGCGTTCGCGATTCTTGCGAGCGAAATCCAGCAGCTGCCCTTCTTTGCCGTGCGGAAGTGTCGTGCGGCGATCACCGACAATGCGAGTCCACAGCACATGGCGTCTGAAAAGTCGGCGTTCTTCGGCGGTGAACAGACGCGATGCGACGGTCTCATCCGTCATTAGTTCCCAGCAGCTTTTGTGATCAAAATCGCCCACCATCGACGAGACAACTCGGTTCTGCCGAAACAACAATCGCATCGCTTCAAGTGGTTTGCCGATTTCCTTTTCGAGCGCGACGAGATCGCGAGTTTCATAATCGCGATAAGCGACATCGATCTGCACGTCTTCGTAATAGACTTCGTCACCTTCAATGCGAAGCTCTGTCGGATCTGCATGCACAATCGTAATGTTGTGGCGTTCAGACAGATACTGTTTCAGAATCGACTGTTCGTTCGGCCCGTCATGCAAATATTTCGGTTCCACCAGACACAAACGAAAATTCTTTCGCCCAATGGCACGCGCGTGATCGATCAGCACCTGCAGAAATAAATCGCGTTGATCACGAGGCAGCTCAATATCCAATTCGGGGTCCTGAGCAAGCAGTGTAGGTACGACATCCCGCATGACCAGTTGTTCGGCCAATGGCGCGTAATGAATGCCGCCAACGCCGGAAAGATTGGGTTCCAGAAAGAGCAAAGATTCCTGCCAACCCGCGCTGGTGAAGTCGCAGACAGCGTCGAGACGACCATACATCGGATTGAGATGCTGATGCTGCGGCGTCCAGATATCGCGCAGCCATTGATCTTCTTCCGGAGTGATGGCCAGAACTTTACGAACATGTTCGTCTTCCAGATAGAGGGCCGGTATTCGCTTCAGTGCTTCGGCAAGCTTCAGGCACACATGATCGACGTAATTGAGCTGTTCCGGCATGGCGAGCAGCGGTCGCAACATGATTCGAACGGGCTCTTCAACACCGTCACGCTCATAGACCACCGCATTTGCCTGTGCGTCAATTCGCAAACGATCGGCAATCCTTGCCAGGGTTCCGTCACCGACTCGCTGTGCAGCCTTGCGAATGCGGTTATCAAGAGTTGTTCCAAACAGCCCGACAGATTCAGCAGGACTCAGCATAAATCGTTGACAACCCATTTGCGGCAGAAAAGCATCATCATAGTCCGTTGTGGCACTCATGCAACAGAATCCGAAAACTCCGCCTGGTGCAAATTCATCACGAATCGCGTAATCGATACGCAGAGGCAGCAACTATCAATTGGATTCTGACTTCGGTCAGGATTTCCTCTCTGACGAACTCTTAGCTTGCACACTTGATCGATAAGGATGCCGTTGTATTCACTTTTCTGCAGCTGAGACTTCCACATGCTATGCATGACGCACATTTCCGGCTTCATCAACAAACTGCGAATCAGGCTGTCGCTATCCAAACGCAGACATTTGCAATCAACACCCTTTGTCGCAGAATTGCTGGAGGCTCGCCAATTGCTGGCAGCATCCGGGCTGCAGGTTGTGCATCGCTCCGGGCAGAGTTTCGTTACGTGGCAGGAAGACACCAATGTGACGGGGGAGGGCTACAACGTTTATCGCTCTGCATCTCCCATCGCCACCGCGAACATTGGACAAGCTCAAAAGCTGACTTCCAGATGGGGGCCATTGAATGACAACACTTCGCATCATGATCTGACAGGCGTCGGCGCGCCAACGAACTTTGTGATTCAGGATTTGGGTGCGCCACTGTCAAATGATACCGGGCTTTTTGTGTACACAATGCAGTCCGGCGAAGCCGGTAACTCATATTACGCTGTGACTGAAGTCATCAATGG
>JAYVNW010000510.1:0-2177 GCA_043758225.1 Candidatus Kuenenia sp.
GGGAGTTCATTTTCGACAACCAGATCTACTGAGCCACCTTCGCCGTCGGCGCGAGATGTTCGAGATGCCGCAAGCGCATGATCACGCCGGGCGATTGTGCCGAGTAGCATTATTTCCTGGGCATCGAGGAGATTTTCGACCACGATATAACCGTCGCGATCAAATTCCTCGATAGCGTCCAGTGCGAGAAACCCCGTTTTCATAGTTACCTCAAGCTTTCAGAAATTCGATCGTTTCCCGAACGCGGATTGTGCCTTCGTAGATCGCTCTCCCGGTGATGGCGCCGATCAAATTGGGATGATCAACGGCGATTGCTTTCAGGGCTGCGATATCGTCCATCGTAGTCACGCCACCAGACGCAATTACAGGCAATCCCATGTCGGCCAACATTCGAAAATCGTTCAGAGTCTGTAGGTCAATTCCATGCATCATGCCATCGTTCGCGATGTTTGTGTAGATTACCGCAGCAAGCGGTACATCGACAAATCGCTGTGCCAATTCAGCAATCGAGAATTTTGAAACTTCCAGCCAGCCATCGGTCGCAACCATCGAATCGCGAGCATCAAGGCCCAGAGCCAATTGATGAGGAAACTTTGAACACATTTCAACAAACCAATCCGGTTCACGAAGTGCTTTTGTACCAACGATGACGCGATCGACTCCAGTTTGTTCAATGGCCGAACGCACGCTGTCTTCACTGCGTATACCTCCACCGAGCTGGCACGGAAGTCCGGTGGCTGTGATGATTCGCCGTACAACGTCCTGATTGACAGGCCGCCCGGCTTTCGCACCGTCCAGATCGACGAGATGCAGTCGTTCTGCGCCTTCGTCACGCCAACGGAGAGCCATGTCAACCGGGTCGTCAGAAAAAACAGTGCTGTCGTCGTAGTTGCCCTGACGAAGACGGACGCATCGACCTTCAAGCAGATCGATTGCGGGAAGTAGCTGAAGCATTAAGGAAATTCAGTCCGGAATGAGGATGCCGTGACATCAATGTACAATGCCAGGGCAAGGCGAATTCAAACAATTTGCTGGGACGCACGAATAATGAGGCGATCATGCTTTAGTTGCGGTTGTCAAACTTGCTGCAGCTTCTGACGTGACAGCCACAAAATTCTTGAGTAACTGCATACCGCATAACTGGCTCTTTTCAGGATGAAACTGAGTTGCCATGATGTTGGATTTTGCAACCACGGAAACGAATGGGCGACCATAGTCAGTTGTCGCCGCGATCCACGAAAGATCCGTCGGAACGACATGGTAACTATGCACAAAATAGAACCAGGGGTCTGGACCAAATCCCCGTAGCAATCCGTGATCAGGTTGATTGCTGCAGTCCAGTTGATTCCAGCCCATATGTGGAATCTTGAATTCAGCAGGCAAATCAAAACGCTGCACATTGCCAGGAATAATTCCCAGACCTTCGTGATCGCCATCTTCCAGAGAAGCATCCATCAGTAGTTGCAATCCAAGGCATATCCCGAGGAATGGCCGATTTGCAGAGATATGGTCGGTGATAACGCCAACCAGATCATGTTGATGCAGAGCTGCAATCGCATCCCGAAATGCGCCAACACCCGGTAGTACGACTCGAGAAGCTGTTGCAATGTCGCTGGCGTCAGAACTGATGACTGCGGGCTCTCCAATCCGTTCAAAAGCTTTTTGCACGCTGCGAAGGTTACCCATTCCAAAGTCGATGATGGTTGTTGTCATGATTTATAGGTTGATATCAAATTCGTTTTTGCCGGAAGAAGAGACAGAAAACGTTGGAGTCCCTTCTGAAAGCTTCATTGGCGCTCCCGATGATCCAAAAATAACAACTTCATATTTTCCTTCCGGTGCACCGTCGTAAGGAATCTCATACACGAGTCGGAACGAACCATCTTTTGCGGTCGTACCTTCGGCTGAAGTTCTTGTGTCCTCAATACTTGCAGCAAGTGGCCGGAACTGAACTCGAAGCCCCTCAACCGGTTCTTTCTGGGAAATGACTTTGCCCGTCACAGGATACAACGGCAGGCCTTTATAGGATTCTGAAAACATGTACCAATAGTAGCCGTAAAAAACTACAGCGATGGCGGCAATCGCCGGTCCGGCTTTTTTCTTTACGAACTCCATGAACAAAGCCCGCTGTTCGGCGGCCTGGACATCTTTAGCGCTGACTTTTGGAGCGTTCGCTG
>JAYVNW010000511.1:0-3833 GCA_043758225.1 Candidatus Kuenenia sp.
AAAACCATAAATCCCCGGCGTATTGCACATTGCGAGGACCGAGCTTCGCACAACAACGCCTCACCATGATCGGCGGCAGCTATGCGCGGCGAAATTCGGTACTGATGTGTGAGCGACTTGTGCAATTCACTGGAAGCAGAGAACAGAGCAGGCTGCTCAATTTGTTCAGGAATTTTCAGAAGAAGCAATTTTTGCAGGGAAGTGCTGATAAACACTTCCAGCACTCTTTTCAAAATCCCGGGCCGTGACATGGATGCCACGAAATTCCGCAATACGGCAGACTGGCAAGGCCGTCCCGCCACTCGTTGGCGAGTCATACTTCAGCAAAGTGCATTGCTCACGGCAAGGGCGTAGCGGGAATTGCAGGCTACCAGAATTGCAACTAAATAGAATGGTTCGCGGCGTCATTAGGCGTCGTCACTGCCGGTCAGTTGCTTCCTGAGCGTCGGAGAACGAAAAAGAGTTTAGTACAGTCGAACTTGATGAGTTGGATCGTCAGAGTTTAATATAGCGGTTGGCTCCGGGTAGCATGTGAAGCCTTATGATGCGTCGAAATTCATGTACGCACATCTCGCCGAGTCACCCGAAGGCGTTCGGCTGCAGTTCTGCAATTGCAATTCACAGGAATAGACCATGCGTTTGAATGACACGATTCGACAGTGGTTCATGTTGGCCTTAAGCAATTCGGAACGAAGACGCAATTCTCGTCGCAGGCTTCGGCAACATCACTTGGCGGTGGAGTCGCTTGAAACCCGCGAGCTGCTGACCACATTTAGTGTTGCCAACCTGAACGATGCTGGCCCCGGCAGTCTTCGCGATGCGATCAGTCAGGCCAACACTAACCCCGGAGCGGACACCATTACTTTTGCCACGTTGGGAAAGATCACACTGTCGTCGGGAGAACTCGCGATTACCGACAGCGTCATGATCACTGGACCGGGGGCCGACAAACTCGCGGTCAGTGGCGGCAACTCGGCGAATAGAATCTTTTTGATTGACAACTCGAATGCCAGCCTCATTGATGTGGGAATTAGCAATCTGGCGATTCGGGATGGCGGAGATGGTATCACTTCTACCTTCGGGGCCGGCATTCGCAGTGGAGAAAATCTGACTCTCCGTAGTGTTGCAGTTACAGGAAACAACGCAGGGGATCTGGGTGGCGGAGGAATCCAGATATTCGAAGGTAATTTTCTGATGCAAGACAGCACAGTTGCAAATAATCGTGCTGGACAGGGAGGCGGACTGGAGTTGTTCGGAAGTTCCGCCACGGTCATAGATTCTACGATCTCAGGAAATCAGGCAAATGGTCACGGAGGAGGATTGATTGCCCTGTTGGGACCAACGACGGTGATCAATTCCACAATCACTGGTAATCGATGCGATGCAGATGGCACTGGCGGAGGAGTCAACGGAGGGGCCGCTGGTAATGTCGGCCTCTTGACTATGCATAACACGATCGTTGCGGGCAATTTTCAGGGCACTGGAACCATACCGCATGACGCGGCACAACTGACCGCATCGTCATCGAATAATCTGATCGGATTCGCCGGCGATAATGTTTGGTTGACCGATGGAGTCAACGGCAACATCGTCGGAGTTAATGGCTCCGGAAACAGGAATGTTGCCACAATCCTCAACACGACGCTGGCTAACAACGGTGGACCAACTCAGACACATGCCCTCGTACTTGGCAGCCTGGCAATTGATCACGGCAGCAATGCCGCAGCGGTAGATGTTTCACAGCCGGGAAGTCCGCCACTCACAACCGATCAACGCGGCAACCCCGTCGCTCGCATTTCCAACTCAACGGTCGATATTGGAGCATACGAACTATTTTCACTGAACGCTCCGCTCGTCGTCAGCACCAACGTTGATGAACTCGATGCAAATATCAGTTCTGGTGACTTGTCTCTTCGCGAAGCAATTGTCCTCGCCAACAGCAGTCCCGGAGCCAACACTATCACGTTTGCACCATCCACTAACGGCACAGAGTTTGATCTGAGCCTGGGGCAAATGGAGATCAGCGAAACCGTGACAATCATAGGCAACGGTGCGTCGCGCTCAGTCATCGATGCTCAGCAGATGTCCCGCATCTTTGTGACAACCGAGACCGCAGGAAACGTGACGTTGAGCGACATGACTGTCAAGAACGGTCGCACGAGCGGAGTTGGTACTGGCTTTTACGATACTTCATATGCCGGCGGTGCGATTCTTTGGTTGTCGTCAGGCGTCCTGACTTTGAATCGAACTATGTTTACTGGCAATTCGACGTTAGGCAAACGTGCTGGCGGCGGAGCAATTCTCGTTGCACACGGTGCCCTGATCGTGAATGAAAGTTCTTTCTACGGAAATTCGACAGCCGGCGTCAATTCTGAAGGCGGCGCGATTTCCGCTCAACTGGGCTCATTGCTCGTTAGGAATAGCACGTTGTCGGGCAACTCGACGACGGGCGATTACTCCGAAGGCGGTGCCGTTTTTTCGCTTGCGTTCGATACTTCCATGATCCAGAGCACGATCTCAGGAAACATTGCTTCGGGAATTGACTCGCAGGGCGGTGGCCTGTTCACGCAGCAAGGAAACATCCTGATATCGCAAAGCACTATCACCGGAAACAACTCATCAATTAGCGATGGAGGCGGCATCTTTACGCTGTCATCGCCAATCAATATCGTGAACTGCATCGTCGCTGGAAACTCGGACTCCGGTGCGTCATCAGATATTCGAAAATCGCCTGACGCTGCCGATGCGTTCCTCGTGTCGAACAGTTTGATTGGCCGGAACAATGGAACAGGATTGGTAAGCACACAAGGCGCGGTGGCTGATGCCAATGGCAATCTCATCGGGGGCACGACGCCTCAAACAGCCTTGAACCCGCAACTTGGACGGCTGCAGAACAACGGCGGTCCGACTTTGACACACGCCATTTTGTCCGGCAGTCCGGCCATTGACCGAGGTCGCAATGCCGCTGCAATCGATGTCACAAATGGCAACGTCGCACTTACCACGGATCAGCGCGGCGTTGCGTTCGCCCGAATTCTTGATGGGGATCATCTCGGCGCGGCCATTGTGGACATGGGGGCCGTTGAGTTCTCCGGTCTGCGAGTGACCTCGCCCAATCCTGATGCCTTTGCATTGAGACCGACGTTCCAGTGGACTCCGATCGCAGGTGCTACCTCGTACAGTATTCATATCAACAACGAAAGTACCGGCGTCGCTCGGTTTCACATTGCAACTTCCAATTCATCGACCTATACCCCCAGCGTCGATCTGGCGATCGGCAAGTTCAAGATCTGGATCAGACCCAATTTTGCTGCAGGGCCAGGCAACTGGAGTGTTCCATATCTGTTCAACAATCTGACGTCGCCGACATGGACGACAATATCAGTGACGCAACCAACTTCGCGTCCGACGCTGATCTGGAATGGCCTGCCAAGGGCAGTGAGATATGAACTCTGGATCACAGATATTTCTCGAAACGTGTCGCCGATATATCACAACTCCAATGTGACGGGAACATCCTGGACGCCGCTGTCTGACCTGCCACTGGGGCGCTACTACGTATGGATTCGAGGTATCGCCGCTGATGGAACGGCTGCCACATGGTCCACACGCATCGAATTTCTGATACTGCAACCGCCAACTGTGACACAAGGCCAGAATTCGACCTTTGACCGAACGCCGACCTTCGGATGGAATTCGCTTTCGGGTGCAGTCAAGTACGAAGTTTTCGTTCGAAATCAGACCACTGGAGCCACAACGCTGTATCAAAAAGATATCGTTGCTTTGAGTTTCACACCAACATCGCCCCTGCCAGACGGCCCTTACCGTTGGTG
>JAYVNW010000512.1:0-4047 GCA_043758225.1 Candidatus Kuenenia sp.
TGGCCACCTCACCAAAACGAGATGAGCGATAATCAGGCAAAACGGTTGTCCGCCTTATTGAACACTAATTCGCATATCCCCACATTGATTGCCCGATAGTCGCGGCACTCGTTCCAACACTCCAGTCGCCTGATTTTGAGAGATGGCGGCCATCTAGGCACGCGGCAGCAACCTCGCACCAACCCGTTCCGAGGCCGGAGCCTCGGAATGAGCAAAAAGCACTATGCAGCATCTTTCTTTTTCTTGCCGCCCTTTTTGCCGTCGCCACCGACCTTGGGAAGTTTTTCCTGCTGCTCAGGCGTCAGGAACTTCTTCAACGCGGCGACAAGCTCAGTGTTAACTTCGGTCTGCTTCTTCGAGATTTCTTTCATCTTTGTCTTTTGGTCGTCGTTCAACTTCAACGCTTCGTCGATCGCTTTACGAGCTTCGGGACCCTTTTTACCTGCTTCTTTGTTCGCTTTTTGAGCGTCCTTTTCCGCCTGCTTCTGCTCGTCTGTCAACAACGCCAACCGGGTCTTGTTGATTTCTGCAAGCTTTGGAGCGAACTCTTTATCAACCGCAGCGACTTGCTCCTTTTGGGCATCCGTCAGTTCGATTTTTTCAACAAAACGCTGGCTGGGAGACGGTGCTTTCTTCTCTTTTTTCTTACCCTTTTGTTCGTCAGCGTAAACACTAACGGTTACGGCAATTGCCAACAGAAAACACATTGACGTTTTCAAAAACTGCATTCGAGTAATCTCCCGATTGAAGGTGGATACCGAAGCCTGTTCCATTGCTGATCGAATGAAATGTTCGAACCTGCATACTTCGGCGTTCCGATATGATGATCGGGCCGGCCGTTCTATTTCATTTTTCCGCAGAAGTCGGCGTGATCCCTATATTCACACAGTTTTTCCTGCCGGGATTGGATGTTTGCCGATAAACTCCAATAATTCGGGAACAGCAGAGAAAACTCGCTGCGTCAGGCAATAGGAATCATCACAGTGGCTACAGTCTCGGAAAAGACGCAACACACTTACGCAGACGCGGATGAGTTCATTCAGTATCAACTGGAGAAAGCTCGCAATCGCATCAAAGCCACCGACCTGCTGACGGCAGGCGTGCTGGCGGGATTGCTGCTGGTTGGTTATATCCTTGTCTTCACGTTGCTTGACCACTGGGTCATCGACGGCGGTTTCGGAGCATGGACACGAGCCTGCCTGCTGGCAGTCGTTTTGATATTGTGCGGCGCAATTCTCTACCGCTTCGTCCTGCGTCCATGGTATCGTCGAATCAATCCGCTCTATGCCGCGCGAGCGCTGGATCGGTCGTCGGGCGAAATTCAGGGCAGTCTGCTTGCGCTGGTTGATTTACAGTCCTCCGGCCACAAGTCTGACGGAGCCATTCATCGCACGCTCGAAAAACGCGCGGCGGTCAAACTGGCGGACATCCACGTTGACGAAGCGATCGATCGGCGACTGCTCACGCGGATGGGAACGGGCTTGTTTGTCGTGACACTCATCACCTGTCTGTACGCAGTCCTCAGTCCAAAATCGATCAGCCTGTTGCGACCTCTGACATTTGCCCATACGACTGTCGCAACGCGAACAGTGATTGAAGCCGTGCAGCCCGGCAACACGACAATACCAGCGGGTTCGCAATTGGAATTCGTGGCGGATCTCGCGGGTGTGATTCCGGAAGATGTTCGAGTTCTCTACTCCACGTCTGACCGTCGATTCGTTGACGAACCATTGCCGATGCGAACCACGGACGACGAACACCGATTTCGCATCCTGATGGTGGGTGATGGTGATCGCGGTATCCGGCAGGATATGACGTATCGCATCGAAGCCGGAGACACTCGATCCGAAACATTTACGGTCACCGTTGAGCAACCTCCCACCGCCCGCGTGACAGAAGTTCGATACGAGTATCCCGCGTACATGAGTCTTCCCGAACGGACAGATTCCGCAGGTGCGATCGAAGCGTGGGAAGACACGACGCTGACCCTTCAGGCCGAGGCCAGTGAAACGGTCAGTGAAGCCGTGCTGCAAATGTCCGACGATGCTGCGTTCTCCGCGCGCGGTGAAGAGTTGCAGATGGTGATCAATGGGACGCTACTTTCAACGAAGTGGAAACTGACTCGCCGCGAAGATAATACGTTCCCAAAATTCTATCGCATTCAAGTGACAAATCCCGAAGATCACAAGGATCTGGAGCCTGTCGTTTATCCCGTGGATGTGCGCCGCGATCAGCCGCCAATCCTGAAACTCATTGATCCGACTCGTGATCTGGAAGTCGCGACAAATGCAGTGGTGCCGTTGTTGATTGAGGCCGAAGATCCTGACTTTCTGCTGCGTTCTGTCACGCTGCACTATGCAGTCAACGGTAAAATGATTCAGCCATCGGAAGTGCTGCTGGACGCTTTTACATCGGGACTCACGAAGCGTTGGGCGGATACCTGGGAATTCCGTCTGAAGCCACTAAATCTGAATCCAGGCGATGTCGTCACGTTTCACATTGAAGCGAGGGACGACCGTAGCCCGGGGCTCGGCAATCAGTCTCGCACGGGCGACCTGAATCTCCAGATCACTGCGCCAGTCAGCGAGCAACAGGTCAAGGAGCAACTTGCTCAGGATCGCCAAATGCAGGACCAAATGCGTCCGCAGGATAAAAATGACGCGAATAACCAGCCAAAGAATCCTGGCGATGATCAGACCCCAGAACAGCCGCAGCCAGCCGACAACTCTGCTGAGCCTATGCCAAACGAAGATATGCCAAACGACGATACGGAAAAAGTAGCCAATCCGGACCAGTCACCGGAGACACAACAAACGGACGCTCAGTCTGGTCAGCCAAAAGACCCAAAGAACGACGGCGGGCAGCAGAAGGATGGTCGTGACCCAGACTCTAACGCGGACCAATCAAAAACAGGTGAAGAGCAGAATCAGCCCGGCCAGGAAGGTTCGAGCAGCCGTCAGCAGGATCGCCGCGCGGATGTCGATAAAGCGTTGCAGAAAATTATTGAGCGATCAAATCGCGAAGGCGAAAAATCCGACTCCAACGACAATGCTGACAGCAGCGATCCCCAAAAAGAAGATCGACGGCCCGGCTCGGAAAACAAGACAGAACGAGACCCCAGAACAAGCAAGGACGGCGATCGCCGTAAGCCAAACAACGAAAACAAACAAGAAAAGGAAAGTGGTTCCAGTGAGCGTGAAGGCACCAAAGCAGCAAATACGCCCGACGCCGATGGCGGTGATGATGCCAAAGACAAACCCGCAGGCAGCGGAGAAGAACCGCCAAAGAATTCCGACGAGCCATCTGATGTGTCCAGCGGAAGTGAAAAGAACGACGACGAAAAGAAACCAACTCCGGGCGTTGATCAGCCTGCTGAAGACATGAAAACCGATGATCCTGAAGATGGATCAAAAGCCGGCAAAGAAGAAACCCGTCCTGGCAGCAATGGTAAAAAAACGCCAGCGGACGACCCTGAGGCGATGGAGAAAAGTTCTCCCGGAGAAGGAACTTCCGAAAAGCCTTCAGACAGCGATCCTGCGCAAAAACCTGGTGCCGAGCCGAGACCCGGCGACGACCCTGCCAAACCTGGCATGAATGAACTCAATGATCCGAAGAACACTGATGGCGCGCCGAAGTCGGACGAGCCATCAGACGACAAGTCATCAGAAAACAAGTCTCCGAAAGCTTCAAACCAGGGTGACAAGGATTCGGAAAAGTCCACTTCCGATCCAGAGAGCAAAACAGGTGACAAGCAGGGCGCTGGAAAACCTGGCGACGAGCCGAAACCGGGCGAGCTGAAGGAGCAAGCAGGCGGCAATGAGAACAACAAATCAGGTACCGACAAGCCGCCGATGCAAAACGAAAATCCAGCCAACGTAAATTCAGAAGTCGGCCGTCAAAGCGATCCAAATAAATCCGGCAACGAAACCTCAAAAGATTCCAAGTCTGCGCAAGAAAAAGGCGGTGGTGAAAAAGGCGGTGGTGAAAAAGGCGGTGGTGAAAAAGGCGGTGGTGAAAAAGGCGGTGGTGAAAAAGGCGGTGGTGAAA
>JAYVNW010000513.1:0-5116 GCA_043758225.1 Candidatus Kuenenia sp.
CGTGACGGCTTTCCACTGATGGTCCTGGCACCACGCCTGGGTGTCATCGTTTTCTTTTCCGTTCTGATGCTGATTCCGATTCGCATTCAGGCTGTGCGAGTCAGTGACGCCGCCGTCATTCTTGGATCAACTCACGCACGCGTTGTTCAGATGCAAACGATTCTGCAATTCATGCAGACAGTTGTTTCCATTCACCTTATGCTTGCCATCGCACGTGGTGGAACCGTTGGATGTTTCCTGCGACCATTCAAAAACGTGATTTGGTTTCTGCGCCAGATCTTCACGCGCAAAGGCCGTGAAGAAATGTCCGAAGGCATCGAACAGGTGTTGCAACTGGTCAGACCAGTTCAGCATTTCTGGATCGGACTGAAAGCATTCGTCGGAGCCGTCTTGTGGCTGATCATTCCTGCTGGATTGATGGTCGCCTATTCCGCTCCGGGACGCACGAATCCGATCTTCGGCATCCTTTCGTTTCTGGGTGTCGTCCTGATGATTCCTGTCGCGGCATGGTTACCGCAGTTGCAAGTTCATCAAGCGGTCACTGGAAGATTCCGTTCGATCTTCGCCGTCAGTGCCGCGCGGCGAGTTATCCGCAGCACTCCATTAGTGTGGATGCTGACAACCATATTGATGTACGCGATGACGTTTCCGTTGTACCTGACTAAGATCAAGCTTCTGCCAGCGGACGCACTTCTTGTGCTGACACCATTCTTCATCATCCTGACGTACCCGGCGCGAGTCCTTGTGGCGTGGGCTTATCATCAAGGCATGATGCAGATGCAGCCTGCATGGTGGCCGTACCGCTGGACGATCCGACTTCTAATGATCCCGCTGCTGTTTGGGTACTCCGTGTTCCTCTTCCTGACGCCATTCATCAGCGAACTTGGGAAAGCCGCCCCACTCGAAAACCAGGCATTCCTCAGCCCCGTGCCGTACGCGCAATGGGCTAAGGGCGATGAGTGATTGCAAAGAGGGATTCCAGCCTCACTCCGCATAATACCCGCGCCACGTCCACACAAGCGTATCAGCCAGAGTCAGCTCAAAAACTTTCCCATCACAATGCTTCGTCGCTTTGCTGTAGACGTAACGATAGTCGTACCCTTTGGCCTTCAGCGCTGCTGCCGTTCGTTCATTCGCCATCACCCAGTTGTGATAAGTCTCTTCCGCATCGTTGGCCCGATTATCGAACTCTGACACATGCGTGAAAATTCGCAGCGGTTTCTTCTCGCTGTTTTCGATCAACTTCATGCCGGAATGATATTCCCACGCGCCCAGCGGATACTTCGCTTCGTCAGGAGCATCATCGTCCTGCTGATCCACGAACGTGCCGGAATACGTGATCAGACGACGGAACAAATCCGGACGAAACCAACCCATTGTCAACGCAGCTGCACCGCCCGAGCTGCATCCCATAGTCGCTTTGCCCCACGGATTTTCCGTGAAGGCAATTTTCGGATAGTCCGCTTTAATCTTAGCATTGCTGAGAACAGCCGGCAGCACTTCGTCATTGATAAATCGAGCCAGACGATCTGACAGGGTGTCATATTCCAGACCTCGCTGACTGCCTTTGCTGTCGTCACCGCCGTTTTCGACGCCGATCGCAATAAACGCTGGCAGCATGCGGTTCGGGTCTTTAGAAATCGTCAGATTGTCCAACGCATTCCTGACTAAATCCATGCGACTTGGCCCATCGTGCATCACGAGAATCGGTGCCTTAGTACCATCTTTGTAGGCCGCAGGGACATAGACAAAAATCTTCCGTTCTTTTCGCACGGGCTTGCGTGAATCCAGTGTCGAATCATCGCCTCGGAAGATTTTGCTGTCCGCCAGCGGCATCGAAAACTGAAAGTACTTGCCCTTGGGATTACCTTTGTCTGTCAGATCGGGATCGATTTTGTATTCCGGACCAACGACATGATTACCGTTGCCGTCCACGCCAGAGTTCTCGGTGTAGTCTTCCGAATGAACAGTACTCGCGGCGATCGCGAACATGGCAGTCAACAGGCAGACAATGCCGCCTGACCAGATCTTTGAATTCAAAAACATGGAAATCAGACTCGTATGAAGTAGTGGGAGCGTGGATCGAATCGCAAACGGATAATGGCTACAGTTTGATACGATGGCAAGTCTAGTACTTGCGAGGTAACAGTTTGATCGTTTAACCCGACTCGAATTGGAGGCTGTTGCAGTAAGCACGCGCATACAAAATAAAGGGCACAATTTTTCAATAGCAAGCTGTCGAAACTTCTGGCGGTCACAAAAAACATGAAAATCCACGAAAAGGACATCGCAGAAAGCGGGCACGGCTTTTTGTGCCTTTTTGTGCTTTTTTGTGCTTTTTGTGGCCAACCCGTCCAGCCTCACTCACGGATAAAAGATGCGACAAACATAAGCGTGGTGATGCCACGCTATTTACGCACGGGTGCAGCAGGCTGGGCGCTTGGCCTCCTCTTCGAGTCGGGTTAGACGAGCCAAACAGATGAGATATCAACAATGAAAACTCAATTCCGTGTCCTGATGACCGACCGCGCCTGGCCGGATTCTGATATCGAGCGAACGATTCTACAAGAAGCTGGTGCCGAACTTCTCGAAGCGACAGCAACTGATGAAACAACGCTGGCGGAACTTGCCACGGGCGTGGACGCCATCGGCACAACATGGGCTCGCGTCACAGAACGTGTCATACGCAGCTGCACGAAATGCAGAATTGTTGCCCGCTTCGGAATTGGACTCGACAACATCGACGTCCGTGTCGCGACAGAGCTTGGAATTCCCGTCACGAATTGCCCTGACTACTGCGTCTCGGAAGTCTCCGATCACGCTTTGGGTTTAATGCTGGCGTGTGCGCGGCGAATTGGATTCTTCCACTGGCGAACAAAGCAAGGGGAATACAATCTGGGCGCGGCTACCACGATGAGGCGATTATCTTCGCAAACGGTGGGCCTCATCGGATTGGGACACACGGCGCGCGAACTCGTGCCGAAGCTGCGCGCGATTGGATTCAAAGTGATTGCCCATACGCGTTCAGGTAACTCGCACGGATCCGACTGCCAAATGGTCTCACTTGAAGAACTTCTGACCCAAAGTGATTTCGTTTCACTGCACGCTCCGTTGACGCCCGAGACTCATCATCTAATGAATGCCGAACGCCTGCGTCTGATGAAACCAACAGCCTACCTGATCAATACCTCACGTGGCGGACTCATCGACACGTCCGCCTTGTGGAATGCGATCCACACAAGCAAACTCGCCGGAGCCGCCCTCGACGTCTTTGAACCCGAACCGCCGGATCTGAACTTACCACTCTACCGTGACGAGCGAGTCATCGTCACACCTCACGCGGCCTTCGTCTCCGCCGAATCTCTTGAACAACTCCGCGGACAAGCCACGCATCAAATCGTCCAGGCTCTTCACGGGCGGAGACCAGACAACGTCGTAAATTCACTATTCGACAAACAAACAAAGTCCTGACAAGAGTGGGATAAATCAGGTCATCCGATACCAAAGGCGGCGCAGTTACGGTTGAACGACGATACGCGAACCTGAAGTTTCTAAAGTAAGGTATTCTTATTGTTTCTGCTCACGACCGGTCTTTGGATCGACCGTCAGATTGAGCTGTTCGCTGGAGTCGACGAAAAAGACAAAGCCGTTGAACATTTCATCGACTGTCTGCGCACCGTAGTGAATCGTTTTTGAAGCGTCTGGATTGTAGGGATTGAATGCGGAATTATCAAAATGGGCAACAGCTTCAATCACTGTGCCTTGCGGAAGCTTTTTGTCTCCCGGCGCGAGTTCATATCCAAGCTGCCACTCAAAATTGTAGTTCGGAATTCTGAGCAAAGTTTCCTTCGCCTCCCCCGGTACCTCGGCATAGAACGACATGTCTTTGCCACGCACATGCATGTGCGTAAACATGCCGAGCAGATCCACGTCGTGCTTCAACACATGTGATGATCGCATTTCATAGGCAGCGTCATGCGGAGGAATGTTTATGGGCCGCGGATCAAGCAGAAAATGAACCAGTCGTTTCTGAACTGTTCGGCGAGGAAATCTTAGCCCCACAGAGATGCGACATTTCTCTGGCTTGCCGGTGGTTGTGTAATGAATTTGAAGCCCAAGCCCCGATCCTTTCGGTATAGAGAAGGCGGCTCCGTTGTCGAATCGTCCGAGATCCATCGGCTGTCCGCCGGGAACATATCCCGTGATAAACGTTTCTTCGCTGGCTCCACCGGAAGTCACATAGGCCATGTTGCAATGATGAACGACAGCGCGATTGCTCGGACGAATTTCAAACGCTTCCACCCAGGTGTCCTGCAGAAACAGATAGGGCAGCACGGAATATTGATATGGGACGAATCCGGTTTCCTGAACTTCGTGTTCTTCCAGCATCGTGATCACCACATCCGGCTTTCTAATCCGCCAGCCGTCTGAATCATCATTGGCTGGATCTACTGCGAGATTTGCCTTTGAGCCCGTTTGTGCCGAAGGTGGTGTTCCTTCCGGTCGGTCGGAGTTGATCCAGCAAAGCAGTCTGGTTTTTTCATCACTCGTCAGCGACGGATCATTCTGAAACTTGCCGTGTCTTGTACTGGCATACCAGGGCGGCATGGTCTCATCCTGAACAACACGCGCGATCATGGCAGCATTTGCAGTAACATCCGCGAATGTCTGCAGGGGAAATGGAGCCGCCGTTTCGGGGCGATGACAGTTGGTGCATTTGCGATCGACCAGAGGTGCAATATCACGATGATATTCCAGACCGCTGGCATGGCCGCTTGTAAATGGAGCGGGATGAGTGATCTCACAGCCGTCTACGGGCGTTTCCGGCACTGTGATCGCCTGCTCGCTCAAAAGTTCGCGGAGAGCTTCTTCAAGATCTTGGCGAGTCGCTGCGGGGCGACTTCCACCAAGCCGCAACTGATCATTAATGCGACCACGGTAGACCAGTCGTTTTTTGTGATCGACGACAGCGATTTCAGGAGTCTTTGTGACGCCCAGAGCTTTCGCACAACTCAGATCAACGTCTTTGATAACCGGAAAGACTACCCCAAAGTCCAGAGCCTGTTCAGCCATCTCGCGAATCGTGTCACCTGCACCGACATTCACCGCGACAAAC
>JAYVNW010000514.1:0-3649 GCA_043758225.1 Candidatus Kuenenia sp.
GCTCTATCCGCGAACCATTTCTCCATAATCGCCGCGTAACGCCTCGAAATGAATATCTCGATCTCCGATGGGTTATGTGACTGAAACGCCAGATCTTCAGTAAAGCGTTCCATCAGCTTCATCGAAGAAGCATGCACAAGCCAGGGATTCCGATACACATGAATAAACCTGGCGTCCGGATAGAGTTTAAGAACCTCCGGGATGCGGCCCAGATTTGGCGGGTTTTTGAGCAACAATCGCTGGCCACCGGCTGCATAAGAAATTTTCCGCAGCAGGAATTCATAGTGATCTGACCAGTGCGCCACATCCTGTGGGGTAACGTCTTCGAACAAAACAGTCCGGCGAAATGTCTGTTCGGCAATTCGCGGAAAGAAGTAGTTCAAATAGTGGCTCATATGAGTCAGACCGGCGAGTGCGAAGTCTTCTGACATCGGCTCATCAATGCCGAGGGGCACGGCGTCCATCGGTCGATTTTTAGGAAGTCGCCGCGAAAGAATCCGACGTGCCAGCCATCCCCATGCTAAAAATCCGCTGGGTATCGCACAGTGCAGCATTGTCACACTGGCGAACTGAGGGTCCTGCAGGAGCAGGTTATGGATGTTGGTCGTACCGCTTCGCCAATGCCCAACGATAAAGACGGGCGGTTCGGACAGTTGATGGCGACGGATCGCAGCACCAAATCGCAGCCGTTCGAATAGTCGAATCGGAACTGTCGCTGTCACAAAAGCAGTGATTTGAAGAGCACGTGGCCATTGTGCTGCGTCGAATTGCCGCCCATAAAGCCACAGCAAACGCAACCAGTTACGCAGTGTTGAGAAGTAAAGAATATGCGGCAGTTGCATCCGTCAGATTTATTAAATATCCCGTTGCGATGCAGAAAACCATCTCTTCTGCGTTGAATGCGATGGTAACAATTCAAAGCCGAATTATTCCCACCAACGGCCGAAAACGTGGCTCGAAAGATGTGGATTCGAAGGATTTTGGCGTTTTGTTATGCTTCGCCATGTAACATCCTGGGAACAGTCCCGAAATAAAGTCCGGGGTTGTGATGTCGCATCGCTGACATATGGGGAAGTTATTTTGGGACAATTTCCAAGCGGCTCAGCGTGAGGCCGAAGTTAACAGAACAATTTTTCAGAAACTATTTTATCAAAATGAAATACGACGTTTTTGGCGTGGGAAACGCACTTGTAGACATTCAGGCTCGCGTCTCGGATCATTGGGTTGCGGAGACAGGATTTGACAAAGGCATCATGACGCTTGTGGATGATCAGCAGCAGCAGAGCGTGCTCAAACGTCTCAACGGAATTTCTCTCAATCGTTGTGCGGGAGGTTCAGCAGCCAACACGATAATGGGAGTCGCTGACTTCGGTGGCAAGGCCGCCTATGCGGGCAAAGTCGCCAGCGATGAGGTCGGAGAATTCTTTCTGCACGATATGCGGAAGATGGGTGTCACGATAGAAGTTGCAGCAGCTGGATTTGGCCAGACAGGCACTTGTGCAGTACTCATCACAGAAGATGCCCAACGCACGATGCTCACAAATCTTGGAGTGTCCGCCACATTGACGGAAGAAGACATCAACGAAGACGAAATTAAACGCGCGACATACGTCTATGTCGAAGGCTACCTCCTGACCAACCCAGGCACGCGAGCTGCCGCATACAAGGCCATGAATTCGGCAAAGCTGCATGGCTGCAAAGTTGCGTTCACGGCGTCTGATCCGTTTTTGTGCAGCATGTGTCGCGATGAAATCTGGGAATTAGTCAAGGGCCCGGTAGATCTGTTCTTCTGCAATGAAGAAGAAGCAAAAAGCCTGACCGGGAAGTCTGATCCAATTGAATGTGCAGCCGAACTTCACCGTCACTCAGAAAACGTTGCGATGACGCTTGGTGCCAATGGATCTATTCTCATGCATGAAGGCACCGCCATTCCGATCGAAGGTGTTCGAGTCAACGCGATCGATACGACCGGCGCCGGTGACATGTATGCCGGCGCGCTGTTGTATGGGATCACAAATGGCATGAGTTGGAAACAGGCCGGCCATCTTGCATCACATGCGGCCGGACGTATCGTTGGACAGCTGGGAGCGAGATTACAGAACCGATTCACTCAAAAAGAAATCACAGCACTGATGAAATAGCTGACTCGAGAATCAGGATCGATCGAGAAATAAGCAGGACGGGCTTCCAGCCTGTTTTCTGCGAACAAACAGGCTGGAAGCCTGTCCTACGACCCAAAACGCGGCAATTATCTATCGAGCGATCCTTTATGTTTTCGATGCAGCAGGAATTTCTTCAAGGATGCGGAGCGAAGAACATGCGGGCTTACATACATTTTCAATACCGGTCATTCACTCTGATGCGTCTTGTATCATCGGCAACATTCCTGTTGTCGTTGATTGGTGGACTGTTCTCGTCCGCCACTGCGGACGAATTCGTTGATACTCCGTGGCGCTACACATTGAAAAAACCTTCCAGCTGGCTGGAAGCGTCGTACGACGACGTGAAATGGCAGGAGGCCCATGGTGGATTCGGAACTCCTGATCATCCTTCTACACGTGTCTTTACGGAATGGACCAAACCTGAGATCTGGATGCGTAAGACTTTGACGCTGAAGGCGATCCCGGCAAACGCAGCCTTGTACGTGCAGACAGCAGGCGAGACCGAGATCTTTATCAACGGCTCACTTGCGGCGGAAATTGACGAGGTAAGCGACAAGCACAGTGTGATACCTTTGGCGCCAGAGACGATCGAAGCGTTACGCGAAGGTAAAAACCTGATCGCTGTGTATGCTAAAGCAAGAAATGATGATGCTCCGCGTTGCATTGACGTGCATCTGATCTCCGCTGATAAAGTGCCAGCGCTACCTGCTTTTACAACATGGGAGAAGATTAAGTCCGCTTATCCAATGTGGCTGACGATCATCGTAACCATCCTCGTGCTTGTCGCCCTCGCTTATGAAAAACCAGCCGATATGGTCTTCGCAGGAGCAATTGTGCTTCTGTCGCTGAGTGGCGTTATTACTGCTCAGGAAGCATTTGGTGGCTTCGTGAGCGGATCGCTCCTGATGGTGGCTGCTTTGTTTCTGGTGACCGCAGGACTGCAGGAAACGGGTGTTGTCGATTTGATCGGCGCAAAGGTTCTTGGGCCAGCGCGGACTGAACTCGGTGGACTGGTGATGCTGTCGCTCTTCTGTGTTTGCACATCCGCATTTCTGAACAATACACCGATCGTCGCGATGCTGATTCCCGTTGTGATGTCATGGTGCCGACGCCAGCACGTCGCCCCATCCAAGCTGTTGATTCCACTTTCGTTCATGACCATTCTGGGCGGTTGTTGCTCGCGAATCGGCACCAGTACCAATCTTGTTGTCGATGGTCTGATGGCGAAGGAAGGTCTTGTTGAAATGGGTTTCTTTGAAATTGCATGGGCAGGCATTCCGTGTGCTGTGATTGGTTTAACCTACATGCTGACGATCGGACGCAAGATGCTTCCGGAACGAAAAGAATTAATGGAACAACTTGGTGATTCACGGCGTGAATACACTGTCGAGATGGTTGTCACACCGACCTGCCGGCTTATTGGCCAGAACATCGAGGCGGCCGGCCTGAGGCGATTGCCGGGACTGTTCCTGATTGAAATCGATCGA
>JAYVNW010000515.1:0-4597 GCA_043758225.1 Candidatus Kuenenia sp.
CGTACGCCGGTTGAACATAAGCCGGTTGAACATAAACTGGCTGCACATATGCAGTTCGATAGACCGGGGCAAATGAATAAACTGGTGCCGCGTATGCGATTCTGGCACGGTGCCCAACGTGACGGTGGAAATGCTGAGCGGAAGCTGTTTCACACGAAACAAACATGGTTAATGCAGGAACAGCAATCGCCATTAACAAAAACCTGGTCATGATTTCACCTTTCAAATTCGTCGCTATGTACAATTTGTGTCCACAGATTGCAGGCTTTGTTGCCCACGCTTGTAAAAATATACAGTTCGTTCGTTGAGGCAATCTGCAGAATTTTTTGCTCATGCGTATTTGCAAAAATGGCGATGCCTGCGAGGTTGACTAGGGATTATTCGCAAAATGGGAGTTCTGCTTCAGCCTTGTCAAAATCGCGTCACGTGTCGTCGGATTGACGTGTGGAACACCCGAAAACCCCGCCCGCCATTGAGTCAACGTCCGCGATAAAGGGAAAACTCGCCGGTGGAACGAATGTTGCCGATGTTTTTGAGCCGACAGCGGTAGCGGTTTTTTAACAGAGCACGAATGCCCAATCTCAAAAATCGATTGCTATGATTCAATCGATTCAGTCGAAACAAGAGATTGCATTCGCCACTCACGTTTTCTAAAACCTCCGTGGTCAAATACTAATACTTACGCAGGGAAAATTGTCGAATGTGTATGAGGCTTGTTGTGTTGGTAACATTGCTGCCGATGCTGGTCCACAGCATCCTTGGCTGTTGCTGGCATCATGCGCACTCCGATCATGTTGACGTTTGCGAAACTCCGATTGTTCAGGCTGACATTCATCGGCATCAATGCACTCACCACCATTGTTCGGCGGGTGCCAACATCGAAGTTCCGACATCGCATATTCCAGCTCCCTGTAAACATCACGCACCATGCGACGATGTGGATTGCGTGTTTCTCGCAGCAAAATCGCTTCGAATCGCGTTTGCATTTGAATTGACAGCGAAGTTCGTCGTTCCGGAAGCAAACTGGTCTGTGACGCTTTGCAATTCGCTTCTGTCACTGAGAACGCTCACGGCGTCTCGTGAGATGCCAACATCGCAGGAGCACTGCGCGCTGATCCAGGTTTGGATTGTGTAAAGTCGTCGCTTGACACTGCACGTGGTTGGCATTGAAGGATTCCATCGGCGAGCGGGGGGATGTCAATCCCCTGATATGCCGTTTGGTTACCGCAGAGATCAAAGGATTTCACGTCCACCGCTCGCCAACTGCTGTCGCGATCCCTCCCGCGTGAACAATAGTCATCGGGAATTTGAAGCAAGTACAGTGACTCGTAACAACGACTGGTGCGTACCGCTTTTCCCCGCACACATCGTGCTGGAACACACGAAATAAATGCCCAACGCCAGAGCGTTCGGCACAGTACACCTGACAAGCAAATTTCTCCTTGAGAGTTGATCGCCGTTCTATATCTGGCGGTTTGAGAGATAAAGACATGACATACCTAAAGACATCGCTGAATTACAGATTGATCTGGGGCGTAGGATTGGTTGCGATTGCCCTCATCGCATTCACGACACGGTCGATGTGGTGGGAAAAAAGCCAGGCGTTGGTTCGCAGTTCGATCTCCGGAAATCGCAAACCTTCATTGGTTGATAGTCACGATCATGGCGCCGGAGCGCAGAGCGAACACCTTCACAGTCAGGAAGGGCATGATCACGGCCATGATGATGGAAAGTCGCTGGAGTTGTCAGCGCAAGCCCAGGGAAACATTGGCTTGACAGCCGAGTTTCTGAAGCCAGTCGCCCTGGAAACATTCCAGCGTTCCATCAAGGTGCCTGGGATTATCGTTGGCCGCCCTGGACGCACGCGGCTGGAAGTTTCAACACCAATGGCCGGCGTCATCACGCACGTTCATGCAGTTCAGGGCGAAGCTGTGGCTCCTGGCACATTGCTGTTCGAATTACGAATCACGGCCGAAGAACTCGTATCGACTCAAACGAATCTGCTGCGAACAGTCGGCGAACTGGACGTTGAAAATCGCGAAATCGCGAGGCTTTCCAAAGCCAACGAAGCCGGTGCGATTTCGCAGAAGACTCTGCTCGAACGTCAATACGCGAAAGAAAAACTCGAAGTGCTCATGAGCACTCAACGTGAAGCGTTGCGACTGCACGGTCTTTCAGAACGCCAAATTGACGACATCTCGAAGCATAAGAAACTCCTGCGTGACCTGCAGATTGTCGCACCAGGACGTGATCATCACGGAACCGAAGAATTGAAACTGTCGAGCAACGACGCGACACCGGTGTCGCTTCCAGCATTGCAGATACAGCAAACGACCGACGAAGATCAGCATGATTCGTCTCATTCAGAACCAGAATCAAAAGTGCCACTGATCCTGCAGGAAGTACTCGTTCACAAAGGCGAAACGGTCGCCGCCGGCACAACGCTGGCAGCACTTGCAGATTACTCCGAACTGTACATCGAAGGTCGGGCATTTGAGCAGGATCTGGAATTGTTATCCGAGAACGCTCGACGAAATTGGAAAATCACTGCCGTGTTCGAAGGCGCGGCGAACGCGATCAACCGTGTCCCGAATCTCGATCTTGTCTATTCAGCAAGTGAAATCGATCCGGAAGCACGTTCACTTTCATTTTTTGTCCGTCTGCCCAACGAAGTCGCTCGAGAAGTGCCGTCGCCAAATGGTCAGCGATTTTTGGACTGGAAATATCGTCCTGGCCAGCGGCTGCAGTTGCTGGTTCCTGTGGAAGAATGGCAGAATCAGATTGTGCTGCCTGTCGAAGCAATCGTTCGGGAAGGCGCGGAATCCTTTGTGTTTCAGCAGAACGGCAGTCATTTCGATCGTGTTCCGATTCGCGTCGCGTATCGAGATTCGTCACATGTTGTGGCGGCAAATGATGGGTCTATTTTTCCCGGCGACGTCATCGCACTTCGCGGCGCGCATCAAATGCAGATGGCACTCAAGAACAAGTCGGGCGGTGCCGTTGATCCGCATGCCGGACACAACCATTGAAATTTCGAGTTTTGATGGGCAATTGTTATCCGCGCCCCGTGTTGAGCCGCTCCTGCAAGAGGCCAATGAACTCACAGCCATCATGGTCGCTTCACGAAAAACCGCCGGCGATCACCCGTAGCCAATTCATCATTCAAAAATCGAAAATCAAAAATGTTAAACGCTGTTATTCGATTCGCACTCCGCCAGAGAATGATCGTTCTGGCACTCGCCGTGCTTCTGACCGGGTACGGAAGTTATGTTGCATTGCACACTCCGATCGACGTCTTTCCGGATCTGAACCGTCCGCGAGTCGTCGTCATGACGGAAGCGCCTGGGTTGTCGCCGGAAGAAGTCGAATCACTGATTACGTTTCCTATTGAAACAGCGTTAAATGGTGCCAACGGCGTCGAAGCGGTGCGAAGTTCGTCCGGTGTCGGAATTTCCGTGATCTATGTTGAATTTGATTTCAGCACCAACATTTTCAATGATCGACAGGTTGTCAATGAGCGTCTGCAGTTAATGCAGGGACGTTTGCCCAAAGGAGTTACGCCGCAGCTGGCACCGATTTCATCGATCATGGGCCAAATCCTGATGCTGGGCATGTTCAGTGAGGACAATGCAACAGAACCGCTGGAGTTGCGGACGCTGGCGGACTGGGTTGTGCGACAGCGACTGCTCACGATTCCTGGCGTTGCTCAGGTGTTTACAATGGGAGGCGGACGGAAGCAGTTTCAGATTCTGGTTGATCCCGAAAAGCTATTACGGTTTGGCGTCTCGTTACAGCAAGTGAAGGATGCTGTCGTCAGCAGCAATGAAAATGCCACTGGCGGCTATCTTGATCAACAAGGCCCCAATGAATTGCTCGTCCGGGCTTTGGGGCGAGTTCAAACAATTGAAGATATCGAACAGATTGTTGTCACGATTCGCGATGGTCGGCCTGTGACTTTGGCACAGATTGCGAATGTTGTCGCCGGAGCGCAAACAAAACGCGGCGACAGTTCCGCCTTCGAACGAGTGAAGAATGACAGCGGCGATGAATCATGGTCGGGCGGAGCGAGCGTGGTACTGACCATCAATAAGCAGCCGGGAGCCGATACTCGCAAAGTGACGGACAATGTATTTAAAGCGATCGACGAACTCAGCGCGTCATTGCCGAAGGATATTCGCGTCATTCCGTTGTATTCACAGAAATCGTTTATCGACCGCGCTATCGAGAATGTCGTGATCGCGCTCCGCGACGGCGTGATTCTGGTGGTCATCATTCTCATTCTGTTTTTGATGAACGTGCGAACGACCTTCATTACGCTGACGGCCATACCATTGTCGCTCGTCATCACTGCACTGGTATTTGCCATCTCAGGCATGTCCATCAACACGATGACGCTTGGCGGGTTGGCTGTTGCTCTGGGAGAACTGGTTGACGATGCGATCGTGGACGTCGAAAATATTTTCCGACGCCTGAATGAAAATCGTAAGGCGGACAAACCAAAGCATCCGATGCTGATCGTCTATCAGGCCAGCACAGAAGTTCGAAACTCGATTGTGTTCAGCACGATCATCGTTTGTATCGTCTTCGTGCCGCTGTT
>JAYVNW010000516.1:0-3291 GCA_043758225.1 Candidatus Kuenenia sp.
GTCAACGATTCTATTTTGTCACGGAATTCCGCCAGCAACAAAGACTCTTCAAAAGCAGGCAGCAGCAGGTCATACGGCCGCGACTTAAGCTCCCGAATCAGAGCAGCAAGATATCCGGCAGGATTTTTCGCAATCGATGGTGTGCAAAGCCACTTTGTTCGCGGGATGGACTTGCCGACGGACCACCAATGATGATCAGCCGCCGTCACTTCGATTCCGGAGGCAGTCAACCCCTGAATCAGCCTCGCGGCGAAAAACATCGAGGAGCCCGAAACAAGAACTCTCATGTTGCCCAGGATATCCGCAAGGTCATTGAAGAGTTCGTGACGGTGAATGGATGCACGATGATCTCATACAGGTCGCAGAGCGTTGTCAAGCGCGAGACGGTCGAGTGCATCGATAAGCATTAGACTTTCGGTAAATCCTTGCAGTTCTAGCAATTCTGAGAATGATTGTCCTCCGCAACAGCATGGGCCGCACCTCGAAGTGGCTGGAAAATTCCCTTGGCACAGGATGAGCTGGATCTTACCTGGCTCAAGAATCACTCGAGATGCGGGTTCGTAGCTGAAGTCTGCGAACATTCCCAGCGGAGCACCAGTTGAGCGAACCTGATCCTTCAATCGAATGTGGCGGCCGTTGCTCGGTGGGATTGGTGCACGCGTCAAACGATTTCTCCGGTGGAACAAGTCTCTGCCGCAGCAACAATTGCCGCCGCGTGGACCGGCTTGGAGAGTGGCGTTGAAGAGACGCCCAGTAGTCTCTTGCAGCGGGCATCGCAATTCAAGAAACATATACGATCTGGGAGAATTGCCATTCCCGGAGCGATTTGTACACTTGCCAAGCCTCGGCGATGTGAGCTTTCAGTGATTGGCCTGCGTCACCGCCTACCTCCTGACTTCCTACCTTCAGCTCACCCTGAGAACGCTTATGGCTAACCAGACTGGCACAGTTGCGCAACGGCAGATTGATGATCAGGATCTCAAAGCTGCCGAACAGCTCTCTGAAATGTATACGAAACTCAGCAGCGAGCTGAGTCGTGCGATTGTCGGACAGCACGAAGTTTTGAAGCAGGTGTTGATCGCTCTGTTTTGCCAGGGCCATTGCCTGCTGGAAGGCGTGCCAGGGCTGGCGAAGACTTTGATGATCTCGAACATCGCGAATCTCATGTCGCTCAAGTTCAGCCGCATTCAGTTCACGCCGGACCTGATGCCGTCGGACATCACTGGCACCGAAATCCTTGACGAGGAGGAAGGCACCGGCCGCCGCCGCCTGCGATTTGTCCGCGGACCAATTTTCGGCAACATTGTTCTTGCGGACGAAATCAACCGCACACCACCGAAGACACAGGCCGCCCTGCTGCAGGCAATGCAGGAATATCAGGTCACGACCGCTGGCGAGACATTCAAACTCGAAAAGCCGTTCCTGGTCCTTGGCACGCAGAATCCCATCGAGCAGGAAGGCACGTATCCGCTTCCGGAAGCTCAGCTTGACCGCTTCATGTTCAAGATCCACGTCGGTTATCCGTCGTTCGAGGAAGAACTTCAGATTGCCGAAACAACCACTTCGGAAGGCCTGCCCGAACTGAAGGCTGTCATTGACGGCGAACAGATTCTGCAACTGCAAAAGGTCGTGCGCAAGGTTCTGATCGGTCGTTCCGTTTCGGCCTACGCCGTGCGACTCGTCCGCGCAACCCGTCCGCGTGAACCGGATGCGCAGGCCTTTGTGAAGAAATATTTGACATGGGGCGCTGGCCCGCGAGCCTGTCAGTCGCTGCTGCTGGGGGCCAAGGCGCATGCGTTGCTTGATGGTCGAGTCCATGTTTCGACAGACGACATTCGCTATGTCTGTTTTCCTGTGCTGCGTCATCGTCTGGTGACGAGTTTCTCCGCCGAGAGCGATGGGCTGACGACGGACGACATCATTCGCAAGCTGATTGATTCTGTCCGTGAAGAATAAGCCATGCCAGCTCCCTCCACTTACTTTGATCCTGCGGGACTCGCTCGACTTGGCAGCATGGATCTTGTTGCCAAACAGGTCGTCGAAGGTTTCCTGACGGGTCGCCATCGCAGTCCGTATCACGGCTTTTCCGTCGAATACCTCGATCATCGTCCGTACACGCCCGGCGATGATCTGCGGACGATGGACTGGAAGATGCTCGCCCGCAGTGACAAGTATCAGATCAAGCTGTACGAAGACGAAACGAATCTGCGAGCCTACATTCTGCTCGACTGTTCTGAGTCGATGGCGTTCAAAAGCGGCGAGATCAGTAAGCTCACCTGGGGAGCGTATCTGGCGGCGGCATTGACGTATCTGCTGATTCGTCAGAACGACGCGGTCGGCCTCGTTTTGTTTGATAAAGGAGTTCGCCAGTACATTCCTCCCAAGGCGCATCCCTCTCAGTTTCGGCGTATTTTAACATCTCTCGACGGCATCAAATCGGGCGGCGAAACCGACGTGGGTTCCGTACTGCACGAATCCGCCGAACGAATCAAACGTCGGGGCCTGGTCATCGTGATCAGCGACCTGATCGACAAAGAGGCCAGCGTGGCCAGCGGTCTGCA
This sequence comes from Candidatus Kuenenia sp., assembly GCA_043758225.1. GTDB lineage: Bacteria > Planctomycetota > Planctomycetia > Planctomycetales > Planctomycetaceae > SXXK01. Next base: position 2,562 of record JAYVNW010000516.1, read on the forward strand.
GCACTTTCGGCACAATAATCACGAAGTCATCGTGTTTCACACCATGGACGACGCGGAGCTGACCTTTCCGTACGATCGATTGACGCGTTTCAAAGACATGGAAGGCGCGGGCCAGGTCGTGACGAATCCCAAGAACCTTCGCAAACGATATCTGGATCGTATCCAGGCTTTCACGGAGCAGATCAAGAACGACTGCTTCGAACGAAAGATCAGTTACAACCTCGCCAGCACGACGCAACCTTACGACCAATTCCTCGCCGCGTATCTCGACAAGAGAGCCCGCATCGGGTAGCAGACTTATGAGTTTTCTGCACTTCGGACTACTGCCCTACTTTCTGCCGCTGGCATTGATTCCAATCCTGCTGCACCTGCTGACGCTCCATCGACTGAAAACGGTGGAACTCAGCACGTTTCGTTTTCTGTTCGACAGTTATGTGCAGCAGCGGCGGCGAATGAAGTTCCTGGAAGCATTGATCGCCTTCCTCAGAACGCTGTTTCTGGCACTGCTGGTTCTGCTGATTTGCCGCCCGATTGTGAAACACTGGAGCGCGATGTTTGGCGGCAGTCAGACCGGTCGCGACGTCATTTTGCTCGTCGATGGATCGGCCAGCATGAACGCGGTGACTGAAGGCATCACCTCGCTGCAGCGCGCGAAACAGGCGGCGGTGGCGGTGATTGATCGTCTTTCGGCGGAAGACCGCGTCACCATCATTCGAGTCGCCGCGAAGCC
>JAYVNW010000517.1:0-4398 GCA_043758225.1 Candidatus Kuenenia sp.
GGCGAAGGCGATCATGCGTTTAAGGAATTGTGCGAGCGACTGCTCTTGGGTGCCGACGTGGAATTGCGTAATAGTGTCATTCCCAAAGTTATTCATGCACCTGTGCCGCAACTGAATCAAATTTCGTTGCCGTATGAATTGTATTCTGACGAAGATATCGCGAATCGTGTGATCTACGTCGAAGTATCGCGAGGATGTCCGTTTACATGTGAGTTTTGTCTGTCCGCTTTGGAGATTCCGGTTCGGCTGTTCGACGTCGATCAGTTTCTGGCGGCGATGCAAGTTTTGTTTGTTCGGGGAGCAAGGCAGTTCAAATTTGTCGATCGAACATTCAATCTGAACCTCCGCGTAAGTCGCGCGATCCTGCAGTTTTTTCTCGATCGCATTGAACCGGGACTGTTTCTTCACTTTGAAATGATTCCCGACCGACTGCCGGAATCACTGCGTGAACTCATTGTTCAGTTTCCTCCTGGAGTGTTGCAGTTTGAGATTGGAGTCCAGTCGTTTAGTGATGATGTGAGCCTGCTGATCAGTCGGCCTCAGGATAATACTAAGCTCGAAGAGAATTTTCGCTTCCTGCGTGATTATTCCGGTGTTCACATTCATGCTGATTTGATAATCGGTCTGCCGGGTGAATCACTGGAGACTTTTGCCAGGGGCTTTGATCGACTGTATTCGCTGCAACCGCAGGAGATTCAGGTTGGCATTCTGAAGCGGCTGAAGGGCACTCCCCTTGTACGCCATGATGACGAGTGGCAGATGGTTTACAGTCCGTCGCCGCCGTTTGAGATTCTCAGCAATCGCCTGCTGGATTTCGATACGCTGCATCGCCTGCGCAGGTTCGCACGATACTGGGATTTAATCGGTAACAGTGGAAATTTCTCGGCGACGCTGCGCCTGATGATCGATGAGCATTCCTCTGCCTTCTATTGCCTGCTGCAGTTGTCGGACTGGCTGTTTGAACAAGAGCAGCGTCGGCATGGAATCTCGCTCATTCGATTGTTCGAGCGATTGTTTGAATTTCTGACTCGGGTACATCACCATGCGGAACAGTTCGTCGCGGAGATACTGTGGAGCGATTACACTCGCGGAGGTCGCCGTGATCGACCTGCGTTCCTGAAACGCTTCGAGTTGCCGCCTCCGCCACCACGTGAGTCGGCAATTCAATCCGTCCCTGCGCGACAAGGGCGGCATTTGGAATAGTCACAGAGGCTCGCTAAAGAAAGCAAACGATGTTCAGCCGAATCTTCCTTCTCTGCATCGCTTCTTTCATCTCGGCAGCGACGGTGGCCGACGAATTAGATTCCCCGGCAAGGCCAGTTTTTAAAGACGGCGAAGTTCAGGTTGTTCCGGCATTCAACAAGGACTGGATTCGCCATGATCTGTGGGTCGAAACAGAATTCGATTCCGATGGAAACGGTAAGCCTGATCGCATGCATGCCGATGTCACGCGACCGAAGCAAACCGACACTGAAGGATTGAAGGTGCCGGTCGTTTATGAATCCAGTCCATACTACGCCGGGACAGGCACTAATGACACACAGTATTTCTGGAGCCCACGTCACGATATTGGTGCTGAACCACCGAAGCATGTCACTCCCAACGCAATCGAACAGCAAAGTCTGCGACCAATCATCTCAGAATCGCAGGTTGGCGACTGGGTGCCGCGTGGATTCGCTGTGGTGCATTCGTCGTCCCCGGGAACTGGTTTGTCACAGGGATGCCCGACGGTTGGTGGCGACAACGAATCACTTGCGCCAAAAGCGGTTATTGATTGGCTCAACGGTCGCGCGAATGGTTATACGACGCCGGACGGCGATGAACGAGTCGCTGCGTTCTGGAGTACCGGTAAGGTGGGCATGACCGGCACGTCATACAACGGAACAATTCCGCTGGCTGCCGCAACAACAGGCGTCGCTGGATTGGAAGCCATCATTCCCGTTGCGCCCAACACTTCGTACTACCACTATTATCGGTCCAATGGACTTGTTCGCCACCCCGGCGGCTACATGGGCGAAGACATCGACGTCCTTTACAACTACATCAACAGCGGTGATCCAAAGCTGCGAAATTACTGTGACTGTAATGTGCGCGATAAGGAGATGGCGGAAGGATTTGATCGCATTTTCGGTGACTACAATTCATTCTGGGCTGGGCGAGATTATCTCAATGATCTGCAACCCATGAAGGCCGCGCTGCTGATGTCTCATGCGTTCAACGACTGGAACGTGATGCCCGAACACAGCGTACGAATCTATGAGGCGGCAAAGGCAAAAGGTCTGCCGGTGCAGATCTACATGCACCAGGGCGGTCATGGTGGTCCGCCGCCTCTGAAACAAATGAATCGCTGGTTTACGCGGTACTTGTATGGTGTTGCAAACAATGTCGAAAAAGATCCAAAGGCATGGATTGTACGGGAAGATAAGGAACGCAAAGAACCAACGCCTTATGCTGACTATCCGCATCCGGAAGCGGCGAGTGTGACGCTGCATCCTCTTGTGGGTGGTTCACAAGTGGGACGTCTGCAACTGGACTCCGTGCCAGGGCAGGGGGTTGAGAAAATCATCGACAACTTTTCCTTTGGGGGGGCTATCCTCGCGAAAGCGGAGTGGACAGACCATCGCCTGCTCTACGCGACGCCTGCGCTGACTGAGCCGTTGCATCTTTCTGGAACGGCAAAGTTTTCGATTCGACTGGCCAGTAGCAATCCCGCAGCCAATCTTTCTGTGTGGCTGGTCTCATTGCCGTGGACTGACAGCAAACGCATCACAGACGACGTCATTACGCGTGGCTGGGCTGATCCGCAGAATCATCGTTCATTGACGGAAAGTGAACCGCTCGTGCCCGCAAAGTTCTATGATCTGAAGTTTGATCTGCAGCCCGATGATCAGGTGATTCAGAAGGGCGAAAAAGTTGGACTCATGATTTTTTCCAGCGACCGCGATTTCACGTTATGGCCGTCACCGGGCACGGAACTTACCGTTGATCTTGATTCAACATCGATCACTCTGCCAGTGGTTGGTGGTCAGGCAGCGTATCTGCAGGCGTTTGCTCCTGTGCCGTAGCTGTAGGACGGGACTCCAGTGCCGTCGTGATGTAGACTTGAATTTCGTGTCAGGACGGTCTGGAGACCCGTCCTACCATAAACTGAAAGGATCAATGATGCGTTTCACTTTAATCGCAGGGATACTCGCTGCCGTCGTGGTGAGTCCTGACAGTTTCGCTCAGCAGAAGAAGTTGTCCGCCGTTGCACTCAACGTACAAGCTGCAGAGACGTCCGCTGTGCAGCGTTATACACCTGAAGATGTTGTTGGGGTTGCTGCGATTCAGCCGTCACGAGTCCTGAAGGCGAAGTATGTGCAGATGATGGTTGAAGCGGCTTCTGGCCAAAAGGATCTTGATGAAGCCATGGCCACGGCGACAAAACAACTAGGCATGGATCCCCGCACGATTTCGGAGGCCGCCGTGTTATTCGATCGCGAAACGATAGATCGCACATTGAGTCCCATGGGAACGCAAGCGGGTGCTGCAGTTCAGCTGAAGAACAATCTGAAGCAGTTCGGTCTTGCGATGCACAACATGCATGATGTGTACAATCGCTTTCCGGACGATGATGGACTTGATGATGCGAACAAAGGCAATCTCAGTTGGCGTGTCTACGTGTTGCCGTATCTGGAGCAGGCGAATCTTTACAATCAATTTCACCTTGATGAACCATGGGATAGTGATCACAACAAATCGTTGATCGAAAAGATGCCGGCGGTTTTTGAAACGCCAGGTGTGAATGAAAAAGGCAAGACATCGATTCATCTTTTTACCGGTGAGGGGTCTCCGTTTGCCGGCGAGGAAGGTCCGGGAATGCGGAATATCGTCGACGGAACCAGCAACACGATTCTGACCGTGATTGCTGGGCCGGATAAGGCGGAATTCTGGACAAAGCCCGGTGGACTCGACTTCGATCCTGAAGATCCGATCAAGGCACTTGGGAAAATCGACAAACAGTTTGTCGCCGGATTTATGGATGGCTCTGTGCATTCGTTGCCAGCCGAAATCGATCCCGTGGTGCTGAAGAACATTATCACACATGCAGGCGGCGAGGTCGTTGATTATGCCGCGATGGCGGGCAAACCTCGGTCACGAGTTCAAGCAATGCCCGGGATTATTTTGCGAACTAACACACCGTTTAATCGAGAAACAGTCTTCAGTATCACGCTTTCTGGTCTTGGCGAAGGCGAGCCGGGCAAGATCGAATCTCAGGTTGTCGCTATCTTCGAAAGCTGCATGGTGGCCATACCAGATGATCGCACATTGCTGATTGGGCCGGAACCCTTGCTGAAGAAAATGCTGGCTCCACGCGCAGCCGGTAAAGCGACTGACACGATTCAGCAACAACTCTTT
>JAYVNW010000518.1:0-4851 GCA_043758225.1 Candidatus Kuenenia sp.
CTCGTGACGATCACGCTGATATCTTTGCCAGCCAGATTAGCGGCATTTTCGCAGACCACCATTGTGCCGTCGTCCAGATATCCAACTCCCTGGCCGGGACCTTCACCCTCTTTAATGATCTTGATTTGCAAACGTTCGCCGGGAATGTAACGAGGCCGCAACGCGTTCGATACGTCGTTCAGGTTGATGACAGGAATGCCTTGAACACTCGCGACTTTATTCAGGTTGAAGTCGTTTGTGATCACTCCCCCGCGCACGGATTTTGCCAAGGCCACAACTTTTTGGTCAACAGTCATGCTTTTGTAGTCGGCCCGATTGGTTTCCATCACCTTGACGTCAACATTGACGCTTTGTAGCATCTTCGCGAGAACTTCCAGACCTCGACGTCCCCGAATACGGCGATTCTTGTCGCTGCTGTCTGCCACGTCCTGAACTTCCGCAAGGATAAAGTCGGGCACAATTAATTGTGACTCTATGATCTGCGTTTCAACGACGTCCGCGATCCGTCCATCTATGAGTGAACTGCTGTCAACAACCAGAGGCCGTCCGCTTTTAAGGTCTCGCTGAAATTCCACATAGGGAATTACAAAGCGAAAATCGTCTTTGGTTTGCAGCAAAAGGGACACGCAGATGTAAGGAAATGCCAGCAATGTGATCAGTACGACGGCCGTGTGATACGAATGCGTCGTAGGAATCACCGGCGTCAGAGCCTGAATGAACAAATAGGCCAGCAGGATTCCAACCAGCACGCCAAAGTAGATTCCGGAAATCACATCAATTCGCTTCTTGCGAATGATCAAATCCACGACTGTGAAGATTTGAGAGATTCCCAGCAGGATAAAGAATGCCGTGGCTTTATTATTGCGAATAATGGACGGCATCCCGCTTCCACTGCTCGTCACTTTAGGAACCATTACGATCTTCCCGTCGATGCTGATCGGGACGAGACTCGTTTCGGGTTGATCGACGTCTGAGGTGATATACGCAAGGATTGCGCCAGCGCATATGAGCAGGTATGCTACCCGCAGTATCATAAGCAACATTTTTTGGGCTCGCTTTAGTGGTAGGAACCGAATACGGAACCTAAGGGAATGACCAGTCTGCTCTGATTTTGGCAGAAAATCCCTGCGAGGCAACTCGTCTAACGAGCTTTGAACAGATTCTGGCTCTCAAAGCGGAATCTGGCAATCTTGTTGTGTGAATCTGGGAATCTTGAGGGTACTGCCAATTTTCAACGAACGCTGCAAAAACAGAAACGGCGATGAGTCGCCAGGAAGCGGATCTCATCGCCGTTCTGATTTTCACTTACGATTCCACCCCTTTTGCTGATCCGTGCTGGTGGAACCGCAGTTTGGGACGAATCCCGTTTGCGTGTTCCCCATTTGAGTCTGCTCGTCGCTGAGCAGACTCATTCTTATTCAGCACTTTCGGGCGGAAGGTTCGACTTTGACCCGCTTCACACGGATGTCTGTCGGGAGCCCTCTGAGTTTTTCAATCCGCACTGATCGAATTGTCAGAGACGGTTAGAGAGCGAATCACGACATTCACTCTCTGTTTTACACCGCCAGCATCTGGGATCGACTCGGATCTACAGTGTACTCTTTCGCCGAATTGATATCAGTTACAAGGGCAAGCACATGAAGCTGCAACTGGTGCACAGCAGCTTGGTTCGCAAGCTGAGCCACAAGATGAACCGCATGATGAACCGCATCCGCTGCCGCAACCGAAGTTGCACTTAGGCAGGCGGATCTTTGGGCAACGCAGCTTTGGCATGCGGATTTTTGGGCAACGGAACTTTGGCATCTTGAAGCAGCTGCTTCCGCAACCACATCCGTCGCCGCAGCTGTTCCCACAACCAGCTGGTGCACAGCAGGTTGGAGCACATGTTGCTGGAGCACAGCAGCTTGGAGCTGCAGCTACGCCGCAACCATTTCCGCAGCCAGCTGGGGCAGAGCAGCTTGGATCAGCAGCTACGCCACAACCGTTACCGCAACCAGCTGGAGCACAGCAGCTTGCTTCCACTGGAGCACAGCAGCTTGGCTCAGCAGCACAACCGCAGCTATGCTTGTGGAACAGACCAGCCTGTACGCTGCTTGCGATCGAGAATACGACCAGAGCAGCTGTGAGTGTAAACGCCTTCATAGAAATTCTCCTGGACATCGTTCTTTGAGTAACTGTCTGGACCGCTTGGAATGCACACGCAGCACTCCTGTTTGGTTAGCGATCTGACTTGTAACTCGCGGGGAACACCGCAATTGATTTCGGACTAATTCAGTTCACTTTTGGAGTCGAACCGCAAGGATTGCCGGTTTGTTATTTGACAGTTGTTGAGTGCAGCGATCGTATCGATTATGCAAACAGCCCGGATTTTGATTCAGCAAAAGATAGTGAGAGAAACATCTTGTTGCTGATGGTTGCCAATCTGCGCTTCGGCGGGCTATCCTCTTCACTATCAAATCGCGTTCGACGTCGTTTTGGGCCTGGAGGCAAATCCTTAACAACTCTGAAGTTGCTTCGGTGAACCTTGCTTGCCCTGTTTAACGGCAAGTTGCGAGGGTCTGCGATATTCAAAGTCCTGCTGTCGGGACAAAATCCAGCCCGCTTCCCGCTCCTTGTCCTACGAATTACCTATTTCCCATGACACGACAATTCATTCAGGACACATCCAGTCCGCAAATGTCGTTTGACGTTGACTTCAATGTCGCATTCCGTCATCGCCTTAGATTTACCAGTGATGTGCTTGGTATCGATTGTGACGATTTTGCGGATTTGCTTCAGTCTTCTGAATCGCGAGTGCCGCGAGTTCAGTTCTGGCTGGATGAGCACGTCGCAAATGCCAACCCGGATCTTCGCCAGCGTCTCCATGCGTTTTCGCGGAAATACATCGGCCGTTTTCAGGTGATTGGCAATCCCCAGGTAGTGCCTGGCGGCGAAGCGGTCAAGAATGACATACACATTCTTGAACGAATGCTGAAGGTCCTCAACGAAGCAGATATGGACCGGCGCAGTTACGTTGTGGTGATTGGAGGTGGCGCGGTTCTCGATGCTGTTGGGTTTGCAACGGCAATTGCCCACCGAGGACTGCGGCTCATCCGAATTCCAACTACAACTCTGGCTCAGGCGGACTCGGGCATCGGAGTTAAAAATGGTGTCAATCTGTTTCAGAAAAAGAATTGGCTGGGCTCGTTTGCCGTTCCCTGGGCTGTGATTAACGACCGAAAGCTGCTCGATACTCTCAGTGATCGTGACTTCCGCTGTGGGTTCGCGGAGGCCGTCAAGGTATCGATCCTGAAAGACGCAGATTTCTTCGATCGAATTCTTCGTAATGGCGAATCAATCGCTGCGCGCGGTCCTGAATGCTGGTCCGCAATTGAAGACTCGGCTCAATGGCACCTGCGACACATAACAGCTGGTGGTGACCCATTCGAAATGCTGGAAGCTCGTCCTCTGGACTACGGTCATTGGTCAGCACACAAGCTGGAAACAATGAGTAGTTTTGAATTGCGACATGGAGAAGCTGTAGCCATCGGCATCGCAGTGGATACCGTTTACTCGAATTTGGTGCATGGACTGCCCAGTGCCGATGCTGACCGCGTGTTGATGGCACTGGAACGACTCGGATTGTTGATCGATCATCCTGCGCTGCAACGGACCGACGAATTGTTTGACGGGCTGGAAGAGTTCCGTCAACATCTTGGCGGTCGATTAACTCTCACTATGTTGAAAGCCATTGGTCAGCCAATCGATGTACACGAGATCGACCGAGCCCGGATGGCGGAGGCGATTCAAATTGTCGTGGATCGCGTGATTTCCAAGGCATAGAGCGGCATCGACCCACTGGCAAAGCAGAGCAAGAAACCCAGCAATTCAACTAACGATCAGCAATCGTCGATTGCCGTGACTGCATTCAAAAAAATCAAAACTCAACATTCGACCGTCATCAACTATCACTCGCCTTCCTCCGCCAATTCCCAGATTTTCCCCTTCGCTGGAAACAGACAGCCAGCCATGCTATTCTTCCCACCTTGAGATTCTGCAGGGGCGTTCTGTAAGTCCGGTCGGTGGCCGGTGCGGATGTCCTCAACATTAGCTGTCTGGTAGGAAACATGGCCAAGAGTCGTTTGTCAATGCGTCGTGAAGTTGAAGCTGCTGAAGCGGCTGATGCTGAGTCGGGCAAAAAGAAAGCTACCCGGAAATCCGCCGGCGATACCGCTACCGGCGATAAGACCGAAGGCACAACGAAGAAACGGGCTAAGAAGGGTGAAAAAGACCCCGCCGCTCCGAAAAAACGCAAAGCCGCAAAACCTCGCACAAAGCGAGCCAAAGAAGCGATGCAGCGGCGTCGGCTGATCTGGGTTGTTTACAGCAGCACGATGCGCGAAGAGGGACGATTCCTCTATCACGAAAAAGACAAAGCCGACGAATTGCTGGCTACGCTCCTGGGACGCGGCAAGCGACGTTACTTCATTCAGCCCATGAAAGAAGCGTTGAATGCCGACGGAACACCAGTCGCTCAAAGCGGCCAATTGGTTGTCGTCGATGACATTGACGAGGACGAAGTTAAGGTCGAAGTCGATCTCGAAGCTGCTGATGAGATCGATTTGGATGCTGACCTCGAAGGTGAAGAAGAAGAGACGGAAGCGGAAGAAGTTGAAGCGGACGATGCTGCTCCAGAAGTCTGATGCCCTTTCCTCATGTCAATGGCGCTCCATTCAAGAAGTTGCGACATTCAAATGTGGTCTCGCCGCGCGAGGTGGCGAGACCACACTTTTACTGACCCAACTCTACTTCTCAGACGACATCTGCCCGCAGAGTCTGTCGCATGACGCAACTCTTAGTCTCCGTTCGAAA
>JAYVNW010000519.1:0-1656 GCA_043758225.1 Candidatus Kuenenia sp.
GACAGATGTAATTCCCCTCGTTGAAAAGCTGCTGAAGGATGAATCGCCGCAGGTGCGAAGGGAAAGTGCGATTGCGTTGACTTTATGCACGGACAAACAAAAAGCCGAAGTCTGGGCCAGTTTGGCACTTCGCGCGGATGCGTCGGACCGATGGTACATTGAGGCCCTATCGATTTCCGCTCGCCGTGACTCTCCCGCAACACATTCCGCCGAAATGGGATTGTTGATGGACAAAATTATGAAAGGAATGCCAGCCAGTCTTTTCAAGATGGGAATTGAGAACTTTCAGCGGCTTCAATTTGAAGTCGCCCGTCACCTTCGGATGACAGAATCGGTTGAAATGCTGGTCACAATGATCAAGGGCAAAAAACAAGATTCCTTGAGGTCAGGAGTGAAAACCGTTAGTCTCGATTTGCAAGTCACTAAACAGCAAATGTTTCGTGCGTTGGACTTTCAAGAAAAGACTGTAGTGGCGAACGCACTTCTCGAACTCCTCACACCTGCAACACTGGCAGATATCGACGAAAAATATCGCAGTGTCGTGATTAACGAATCACTCCAGCGAGTTGATCAGGGAATGATAAAAGAAAATCCAGCTGTCGCGGCCGCATTGAACATTGTCTTGTCCAGCGAGGCTGGCACTTCCGGATTCGTGCAACTTGTGAGGCGATTTGCCCTCGAAGATTCATACTCAGCGGTACTGTCACTCGCTCAATCAAAACCAACCGAACAGATCGGCGTCGAAGCCATCGCTGCGCTACTGGAACTCAAGCAATGGGAACTTCTCAGCAAGGCACTCACAGGCGACGACACCGTTGCCGCGATTGCAACGGCCGAAGCTCTGGGCAACTCATCCAATGGCGCAGTTAATGGACTTCTGATGCCTGTGATTAAAAATGCCGACGTCAACATCGACGTGCGGCGAGCAGCGGTGAAGGCGGCATCGAAGTTCAATAATTCAGCCGCGGAACTGGTGAAGATGGCAGACGAGAAATCGCTCGATCCGGAATTGGAACAAACTGTCGCTGCCGCATTGCACAGTTCACCGTCACGACAAGCCAAAGAGGCTGCTCAGCGATTGTTCCCGCTGCCTCCGTCCAAGGACAACATGCCAACTCCTCCGATCAGCGAGCTGACGAAGCTGAAGGGCGATCTGGCCAATGGTCGCATGGTATTCTTCTCAACTGGTACCTGTCACAAATGTCACGTCGTTGACAACATGGGCCGCGAGATTGGGCCGAACCTGACTGAAATCGGCAGCAAACTCAGCCGCGAAGCGATGTTTGAATCCGTCCTCTACCCAAGTGCGGGCATCAGCCACAACTTCGAACTCTGGACCGTCGTAAAAACCGACGGAACCACGCTGAACGGTCTGTTGGTGTCTAACACCGACGCCGAAGTCAGCATCAAGGGCGACGATGCTCTCGTGCGAGCGATCCCCAAAGCAGACATCGAAGAACTGGTCAAACAAAAGATCAGCCTGATGCCGGCCGATTTGCAGAAAACGATGACGACTCAGGAATTAGCGGATGTCACGGAATATATGCAGTCGCTGAAGAAGAAGTAAATAATAACTGGCGAGCGGTGTGGCGTCAGCCCACCGGTACATCTGCGATTCAGCCATCATCGATGTCGTACAATGTGCAATGTACCGGA
>JAYVNW010000520.1:0-2363 GCA_043758225.1 Candidatus Kuenenia sp.
GTCGCGGATCATGGAATGGCATTTGTTCCGGGGCAGGAGCGTCGAACGCCAACGAACGCCACCGTGGGTGATCTGATGTCGGTTCCATTGTTCATCAAACTGCCGGAACAAAAAATCGGGCAAACAAGCGATCTGAACGTTGAGACGATTGATGTCCTGCCGACAATCTCGGACATCATTAAGTTGCCTTTGACTGATGCGGTCGATGGAGAGTCTCTGGTCAATCCGAATTTCCACGAACGACCTCGCAAGACGATGTCTATTGAAGGCAATCAGATGATCGTTGTCGATCCTGAATTCTCTCAACGCTTCGACTATGTCCATCGCATGGTGGCTGTCTTTGGCACAGGCGGTCAAGACGATCGGTTGTGGAATCTGAATACAATCCCGGAACTTGCTGGAAAAGAAATTGCAGCCTCGAATATTGGACCGGTATCACAATGGACAGTCAACTTGGAGCGAGGCGGAGAAAAGCACGATGCCGCCAGGCCAGATTTTATTCCATCGTATTATCTGGGTTCTCTGGAGGGTCCGAAGATCAAATCGCCGGTACAGATCGCTATAGCAATCAATGGGCGAATCGCAGCGACAACTCGAACGAGTACAAATCCTGCAACTCCGAGCGAGTGGACGGTCCTGTTGCGTGAAGAATTCTTCACCTCAGAAGCTTACACAACACAGTTGTTTGAGATCGACCAGATAAATGGATCGTTCACTCTGCATGAACTATCCATACGTGATTCACTGTAAAGGAATAACAGTTTAGACTCGTTGAGGAGACCTCAACTGATGGAAGAACGTGGGCGTCCGCTGACACAACCATGAGACTGCCTGTCGTGGCACGATATTCATAAGCCCCTTCGATCATTTAACGTAGGAAAAATTCAACGGTCGTGACGGTAGGGCGGGATGACGCATGATAACTTGTTGTGCCAATGCCGGTGCCACGCACTCGATGATTCTACTCGATGATTCGGTGCACTCGATGATTCGAATGGTCTGTGCTTACGTAGGTGCTTTCCATCGGTACGGCTGAATGCGTGGTATAAAATGGCCGTTGATGCGTGGTTGGCTCGGAGGGCTGACGCCCTGCCGCTCGCCTGATGGGTTTGAATCCTAATCAGCCGCTGTTGTTCACGGGGTATAGCATCTATAATCCACACGTGAGCGAATCCGAGCGACAGGACACCGGGTGACTTACCATGGGCGTTTGTTGGTGCCTCCAATGTTCCAGATACATTTTTCAATACGCTGCGAAGAGCCAGAGACTCAACAGCACGGAAGCTGAAGTCGATGAATGGTTCTCACAAGAGTAAGCAGTCTGCAACATCTAAAAGCGATGGACACCGCACGCGAAAACCTTTGATTGCACATCGACGTCGAGGTGTCGTTGCCCGTTTTGCTCAGTTTCGAGTTGCTGGAAAGGGTGCCATCGTTGCGTTTCTGGCCGTGCTTGGACCAGGATTGCTGGCAGGATTGTCGGACGATGATCCTGCTGGAATTACAACCTATTCGATGCTTGGTGCTGACCATGGATATCGACTGCTGTGGATCATCCCTGCGTCCACTTTGTTGTTGATTTACTTCCACCTGGTCGCCGTTCATGTCGGTGCCGCGAGCGGCAAAGGTTTCGTCGCCATCATCCGCGAACGGTGGGGGTGCAACTTCGGCTACGCCGCCATGGCGGGGTTGTTATTCGCCAACTTTGGAACGATCTGTGCTGAGTACGCTGGCATTTCGGCCGCAGCTTCACTGGTCGGAATTCCTTCGTGGATCAGCACGCCATTGGCTGGCATCCTGATTTCGCTTGTTGTGGTGCTTGGTTCGTTTCATCGAGTTGAAGGTGTGCTGCTGGTTATTTCGTCGACGCTTGCTCTCTACATCGTGGATGGAATCCTCGCGAAGCCGGACTGGTCGATGGTTGTTCAAGGTTCCATCATTCCGCTCATGCCTCTGAATGCGGCTGGCTGGCTGGCACTTGCTGCAACGCTTGGAACGACTCTGGCGCCGTGGGGCCTGGCCTTCATTCAGTCGTACGCCGTCGATAAAAAGATCAAAGTTTCTGATCTGCGCGTGGAACGAGTGGAGGTCATCATCGGTTCGATCCTGACTGGTGTCATCGGTCTCGCCATCGCCGTCGCCTGCGCTGCAACTCTTCATCCTGCGGGACTTCATGTCGATGATGCTCGCGATGTGGCGATCTCGTTGAAACCACTCGCCGGTTCATTTGCGACCGTGCTGTTCGGCGCGGGATTGTTGGGAGCGTCGTTGCTGGCTGCTGCGATTGTGCCATTGGCGACAGCGTATTCCATCGCTGAGGGAATCGGGGCACCGGCGTCGCTGGATCTGGATTCTAAGCATTT
>JAYVNW010000521.1:0-1678 GCA_043758225.1 Candidatus Kuenenia sp.
GGACGGCACACGGAGTGTGCCTGCTGCTTATTACTGAACGCGTGGCAGCAGCAACTCCCTGGAATACGGCATCGGGGAATCTATCGCATCAGCCCAGTATACTCTTCTTGGAGGAGTCGATGCAGCATCGAGAATCAAATTTCGTCGAAGCATCGGACCACCAATCGCTCGATGAACAATCAGTTCACCCTGAAACACATCTCCGCCCATGGTGAGTTCGGGGAACACGCGGCGAAACGTGGTCAAATCCAGGACGTTGCGAGAAAGCAACCAGACCAGACTTCCCGTTTCTGTCGCATCCAGAGTCGACCGTTGCGTGACGATTTGCGTCACCTGTTCCGGCGTCAGCCCGGGCATTGATCGCAACACGGCTTCGGAGGCGGTCTGAAGATTGATCCGCCCAGAAGCGACAGATTCCGGATGAACCGTGGTGAGATCAAACAGACTGCTGGCGAGCGTCGAGAAATCCGGGCTGCTGCTTTGCAACGGGCTTTGAACAATAATCGTTCCGGTTGCGGACGAGACCTGCACTGTGGAGTCGATCAGATCGGCCAATGTCTTTATCGGAAACGCCGCCACCATTGATGGCAAAAAGGGAGCCGCAGTGGATTCAACGCCTGATTGTGCGCCCGGTGAAAGCGTCAGACCGTAGAATCGAGCAAGCATGATGTATCGGACAACATTCTCGGGCAGCGCCGCTGTGAGTTTCTGTTCCTGTTCCGCAAGACCAGTTGAGTTCAATGAAATTCGCGGTTGCCCCTGACGATTCTGATTCCGTTCTGCGGAATGGAGCGTCAGGTATTGCATCCACCCAGTTCCGGCGGCTGCGACGGGATCCGATGCAAGATCACCATTCGCCTCGACGGCTGGAACCTGCATTTGTGGTGATTGGGCCGAATCACCAATGATGGAGCTGTTTCCCGTCAACAGTGGCCGAGTCATCCCCTTCACAAAGAGAAGTTCGCTTAGCTGCTTCGGGACAGCATTCGCGGCTCGATAAGGTCGATCCAGTGTCTGATAGTATTCTGTCTCCGCACCGAACTCCCGTGTTTGGTCGTCGGCATCGAGCCAATCAAGAATCGCGTCGGCAGTGGCTTCGGTCATTCCGGGCAGCTGCATAAGCGACATTCGGCCCTGTCCCGGGCTGGACTGCTCCCACCGCATCAGGTTATTCAGATTCATTTTCGATGATTCATTCTGCAGGCCAAATCGGAGCACGCTGTTCTGCTCAGGAGTCTTATCAAGCGAAACAACGGAGAATCTCCAGCGATCATCGACGGCAGCTTCAATCGTATTCATCGGCTGCTCAACAGGAGTAGTCGCGGAGAAAGGTGTTGACGGGTTTCCGGTGCCCGGCTCCTTCAGCGGTTCCACCACGTGACCGCGAAACAACGCGGGATTGTGATGCGAGCCTCCGAGAATGTTTCGGTCACGTTCGGACAAGGCTGTAAACCATAACAAGGTAGATTCTGCGGAAGCCATCGTTTGCCGAGCCTGTCGCATGCTGCCGTTGAGCCGCGCGGCTTCGTATTCTGTGGACATCGCTGACAGAAATCCAAACCCTGCCAACGCGACCATCATCACGAGTACCAGCACCACGATCAACACAACACCACGCCGCGTTTCCATGGCGAGCGGCAGGGCGTCAGCCCTCCGAGTTGTTTTCTTTTCGTTCTCC
>JAYVNW010000522.1:0-2064 GCA_043758225.1 Candidatus Kuenenia sp.
GCTCGTGTCGGCCAGAACCATCGCCAATCCTTGAACGCGAGTGCAGTCAGGAACGCCGATCCACGTTCCATGACCGACCGCGCTGGCCGATGCCTCGACTGGCGAATATCGTTCACCGACCAAGATCGTATTACTCGTACCATAAATGACCTCGTCAAATTTGACATAGCTATTTTGACCGAAGTACCCATTGAAGTTCTGTTTATCGCAATAGTGATGATTCGGCGAAGGTTTCGTTCCGAAATGTCCCAGGCTTCCTGCGTTGATGAGCGGCACTGTCGATGTTGGTATTGCGGCCGAAAGGTGATGAATGCCGCCTGCTTTCAGTTGCAGGTATCCGGCGTTGCCGAAGTAACTGGAACGAGGCAGCCGGTTCTGCCAGTCCTCGGTCCCTGCGGTGACGATTCCGTTAGCAACTTTCTCTGTGACCATCATTGCATGAGGCACCGTCTCACTGGCGGTGTCTGATGGGCACCACAGTTTTTGCAATCGCTGTTTGGATTCGGGTGTATTCGGAAGACCGTGAATCCCTTCCGCAAAGTGAGCCTCCAGCTGGTGATAAATGGCCTCTTCGTTCATGTAAGGCAGGATTTTAGAATTCCACCCACAGCCGAGATAATTCCCTTCAGGATTGATTTCAAATCCCGCAGGAATGCACCCGTAGACATCTTTGTAATTGTGAACTGCCAGACCGATGAGTTTGAGATTATTCTTGCATTGATCTCGCCGGGCTGATTCGCGGGCGATCTGAATAAACGGAACAAAGAGTGCCGCATTCAACACGATCAAGCTGAACACGAGCAACAGTTCCAGATGCGTCAACCCACGCCGCATCCGCATCGACGAGTGAAAACGATTCTTCCAGCCGCGCGTCGAAACGTGTGCGAGGTTCTCGCCGACACAAGAGAAACTTCTATGATTTTTGTGCGTCTCCAAAGTTCCACACACCTTTATCAACGGCCATTTCAATCGCTTCATTTCACGCAACGAGAGGATCTGTCGTCCTTTGGTTTTTGTCTAAAGATTTCTAAACCGTTACAGCGCGACGTGGACTGCGATCAATTCGGACGCGGTTGTATCGATTCGAATTCGCATAGGCAATTGGGTGCCACGGTGCCACGTTAAAGTCGCTCCAGCGGCCTAACGTGGCCAGGTCTGAAGGTTTTCTCGTTGCCGTACGACATTTTTTCTGTGGATAGCGTCGAGTTCTTTGTCAGAATGCCCGCAATTCGATAAAACGCGGCGTAGTCCAGTCCATTTCGTCGCTGGTTCGAAGAACTCCCTGTCCTGCGTCATGAAAGTTCGTCACATGTCGATTGCTGAAAAGCCCGGCAGCCGTACGAAACGTCCGGTGCGTTCGCCGCATATAAAACTGACAAAATACGACATCACCGTTTCGGCGCTTTCGACCACCGCCCTGTGCGCTATGCTTACGCTGATCGTGATGATTATTATTTGGTTGTCGAATCTACTTCCCACGCCTCAGAAGAAACAGGTTATCATGCTGCCCCCCGGTGACGGTGGTTGGGAAGATGGCGATCCGAATGCGACGCCAAATGTGGAATCGCCTGAAGATGCGACTCTTGATCCATCGGTGGCTAACGAAGAAACTGACGTCACTGAACTTGAAGAAGTGACAGAGCAGATAGTTGAAGTTTCTGAAAACGCGGCGGCTGTTGTGGCTCCGAATGAGTTTACGGGTTCAAAGAACACCGGAAGTCCTGGCAGTGCTGACGGAACCGGTGGTCGACCGCTAGGAAGTGGTGGCCCAGGTCGCGGCGGCGCGAAACGCGAACAGCGATGGATTGTGGAATTTGCAGATAAGGGTGACCTGAAAAGCTATGCAGCACAGCTGGACTTCTTTGGTATCGAGCTGGCGGCTATGTTTTCTGCTGAGGCTCGTCTGGTCTATATGACCAATATGAGTGCCGACAAGCCGGCAACTCGTGAAATCAAAGAAGGTGCGGCTGGCGGTGAGCAGCGATTGTTCATGAACTGGGCTGAAGGGAGCGAAGAGCGACGTCAGGCTGACGTTGAACTTTTTCAGAAAGCCGGAATTGATGC
>JAYVNW010000523.1:0-4657 GCA_043758225.1 Candidatus Kuenenia sp.
GATCGTGCCACAGATTTCTGCTGGGTGGTTGAAGCCGATTCCCAAACCGCCGAGCACCGAGCCCCCCACCGTGATATCGCCGATGTTGCCAAATGACTGGATGAACCCCGACCCGAAATTATCGCCAGCTCTCCCGTCGATGTCACCCGCGATCCGGATATTGCCCATATTCACAGCGGAGAAAATGTAGCCATTCAAACGACCCTTGGACCCAATCAGTGATCCTCCGATCATCACACTTGCCAGCGCACCTTCCGAAGTGACCTGCCCCCAGACATCACCTGTGATATTCACAGCGCCCATGTCGGATTTGGAACTGACCGCACCAAACACGTAATCAAGCCCAGGCATTCCCAGAGAGCCGCCGATCGTCACGCTCAATATCTTCTCATCGGAACCGACTCCGCCGGTGACATCGCCAGCGATGGTCACAGGCCCCATATCGTTGTGTGAGGAAATGATGGCAGACGAAGAATTGTTCGCCCCGAGCAGCGAGCCACCAATCCTCACGCTCGCCAGTTTTCCATTGCTGGCGATCAGCGCGCTGTCGATTCCATCTCCCAGCACATCCCCCGTGATTTCGATAACTCCCATGTCGGATGTCGAACGGATGAATCCGGTGTTCTGATAGTTGCCTCCAAACAGTGTTCCGCCGACCTTCACACCGCCCAACTGACCAAGCGTTTCAATGCCACCGGTTCGCACAAATGTCCCACCCACCAGATCCCCCGTGATCGTCACCGACGAGATATCTCCTTCCGCAGAGATCGTTCCACTGTTGGCGAAGTTGCCTCCGATCAGAGATCCTCCGATCGTGACTGTGCCGATCTTGCCAAACTCACCCCCGATGACACTCAAATAGGCATCCTTGATGTCGGTCTTGACCGTGAGGTTCGACAGTTGCCCCACGACACCACTGTCCTGGCCCGAGGCTCCCGTGAATACCCCAAATCGTCCGAGCGAATGGACCTTCAGACCTGCGAGACCTGGCGTCGTCAGAGCTTGATCTCCCGCTTGAATGCGTCCCAGGTCACCATCAATCGTGACTGCTCCCAGGTCAAAACCAAATCCGGCGATCTCACCCAGAGCGGCAAAACCGTCGCCGCCGCGCACAGCGTTGCGGACCGCAGTTGTGGTGATCGTGGTCCCTTCTACGTCGGTGGCAAACGACAAATTGATCGTTCGCAGCTGCTGCTTGGCGGCATTGCTGCCGTTGACTATGCCAGCGTCAAAGGTAAAGACATCATTGACATTCGTGGAAGACAGTATGGGCTTCGAAAACGCGACGGTCACATCATCGCCATCCGTGTCCTGATATGTGAGTTTCGTTGGACTTAGCAGCGAGGCCAGCAGGGCGCGAGTCTCCAATTGTTCGGCCGGAGCCCATCCTCCACGAATTCGGCGGCTGGGGCGACGTGCGCGAAACAGTGTGAGAAGTCGGTTGAGCATGATTAAGTCTCGTTGAATGTGTGAAGTTGCAAGAGTTGTCTGTCAAACAGATTGCGGCATTGTCTTTGGCTCGCAAATGGGATCGAAAACGGCATTTGCTCGCCCAATAGTTCTAGTTCTGCGCGCCGACTCAAATCGTTCACTGAAAATTTCGCGAATTTCTTTGCACGCCCGAAAACACTGCAGATTGCACAAGCTGCCGTTCGTCGATACCGTGATACGAAGTGGGGAAAAATCAGGGTTGAAGTTGATAGGCGAGCGGCAGGGCGTCAGCCCTCCGAGCATGTTTTCCCAATCCAACACAGGTAAGAACACCAATGCAGCGACTCGGAGGGCTGAAGCCCTGCCGCTCGCCGACTTTGAGACGTTGGATGTCGATCAGTACTGAAGACGAACTGGTTGTGCAATTATTGGACGAACTCGTCACCTGTGTTCGTTCCGGCAGACCCGCGCCGATCGACGACGTTTGTGCTCAGCATCCTGAGTTGGCATCAAGGCTGCGAGATTTGTTTGCTGCCATGTGCATGATGGAACAGCACAAGCCTCCAAAATCAACAGACGCACCGATGCAGAGTAAAGTTCCACGCAGGCCGATCGGAGATTACGAACTGTTGAGGGAAATCGGTCGCGGTGGAATGGGAGTCGTCTACGAAGCAAAGCAAGAGTCGCTGGGACGTAAAGTTGCACTAAAGATCATGTCGCCAGCATTGATCGCGAGTCACTCTGCCGTTGAAAGATTTCGCAGGGAAGCTCGCGCGGCGGCTCAGTTGCATCACACCAATATCGTGCCAGTGTTCGATGTCGGCGAAGACAACGGTACGAACTATTACACGATGCAGTTCATTGACGGTCAGGGGCTTGATCGGTGCCTGTCGGAATTGCGATTGCTTCGTGAAAAATCTGATTTCGGTGTAACTTCCGGAACCGGCTCGGCGTCCTCATTTACAAAATTCTCTCGATTTCGCGAGGTCGCTCGCACCGGATTGCAGCTCGCCGAAGCCCTTCACTACGCACACGAGCACGGGACCATTCATCGCGATATCAAGCCGTCGAATATCCTGATCGATACGAGCGGAACGGCCTGGGTTACCGACTTTGGACTTGCTCGTACAGACGATCAATCCAGTGACTCCAACGCAGGATCACTGACGTTGACTGGGCAGATTGTGGGCACTCTCCGCTATCTTGCGCCGGAACGCTTGAATGGCCAGCACACGGCTTCCGGTGATGTCTACGGTCTCGGCGCGACGCTGTATGAAATGTTGGCACTGCGGCCGATGTTCGAGGAATCCGACCGAATTCAGCTGCTTGACCGGATTCGTCGTGGACAGCATCCACCTCTGAAGAAGCTCGTACCAGGCCTTCCTCGTGACATAGAAACGATCATCACCAAAGCAACGATGCCGGATTCGTCGCTGAGATACAAAGACGCTCGATCGCTGGCGGACGACCTGCGACTGTTTCTCCTCGACCGCCCCATTCGAGCGCGCCGAGCCCGGTTGTTTGAGAAAGTCGTTCGCTGGTGTCAGCACAACCGATCTTTGGCCGCCGCGCTGGCTGTGGTCGTCAGTTTGTTACTCATGTTAGCGGTCGGGCACCTTATTAATGTTGAACTTTCGGAGCGACATGCACGAACTGTTGCATTGCTTGAACGGACGGAAGCAGCCGAGTGGGATTCTCGGGCATTCGCGCGGCTGCGAGAAGTCTCGCGATATCGACAAACTGGACTCGCGGGTCTCAGGGACCGTTTGCAGCTGATCGAGCTCGATCCATCATCACTCAGCGCCGCGGCCAGGCAGGAATTGCGAAACGAGTGGTTGTCGTGTCTGGCAAGAACTGACTGGTGCTTCACAACGACGATACCCTGCGAGTCAGACATTGCAACACTTGATCCGTCGGGGGATCTGCTCGCGGTTGTTCTCGAAGATCAAAAACTCTGCGTTCGCTCCAGATCCGGAGCGCGTGCAGAGTTTGTTTCGAGTCCTCTCGGTCTGAATATCAAGTCTTTGTCGTTCAGTCGAGGCGGAAAGTACGTGCTGCTGACGGACGATGCTGGCTATTGGCAGGTCGTCAGCGCGGAGGGTCGTGTCATCTTTCCTCAGCCACAGGCAGCGCTGGGATGTGATATCAGTGACGCGACTGACCAGGCAGCATTCTTTCACAATTCACCAGTCATTCACATCGCTTCCCTGAAGGCCGAGTATTTCGGTCAGAATTCGACGATTTTTAACGTTGCTGCGCCGTCGCTGAACACCCGATACAGTCCGGATGGTTTTTCGATTGCCGTCCTTGATGCGAATGCTGGACGAAAACTTTCGATCTTCAACTGCAGTGACGGTCGACTGTCAGGCCAATGCTCCGCGGTCGGTGCTACCAAAGTGGCATGGAGTCCCAACGGCGAACTCCTGGCAATACCCGACGCTTCGGGGGAGATTAATATTCGTGAAACGAAAACATTCGCAGTTGTCACGACTCTGCGCGGTAACGACGTGATTACTCTGATGGACTGGCATCCCGACGGAAACACGCTTGTTTCGACCGGATGGAGCGGACAGACAAATCTATGGTCGGTCTGGTCCGGTAAAAAGCTTGTACGCAGCAATGATCGATTTGATGTGATCGCTTTCAGTGCCGACGGGAAACGAATTGGATGGCGGAAACATCCCGGTCAACTTCAAATCGCCGAATTATTCCAAGGCTGTGTCAATGATCTGCCCTGGGATTCACGTGAGCAGACGAATCATCCAGGCACTGTTATCATTCATCCCAACGGTCGGCTTGCGGCTGGCTGCTCACTAAATGGGTTGCAACTCCTTGATCTTGAAAACCTGGCGGCCCTTGGTCGCATGAAAGTCGATGGTGCATTGACGGCCACTTTTTCTTCGTCCGGTGATACGCTCACGGTACTCTCCGCCACGTCCGCAGTTCGCTGGCTGGTCACTTCTTCTTCAACAGGGCAGTTCACGGAGATCCATCTTGAAGAATTGTCGCGAGTTAAGATTCCACCAATCTGGAACGGCGTTCTTCGTGATGATGGTCTGACAGCGATCGTCCGGACAATGGCGGCGGGAGATCGACTCACAGAAATCCAGCTCACGGACGGCAAGCAACTGCGTCAGTTCGGCGATTCAGCACTTGATATGGATCTCTATCGTCCCGGCTGCAGTCGTTTCGTCCTGCGCCGAAACTGGCACTCAAACATGGTCGA
>JAYVNW010000524.1:0-1512 GCA_043758225.1 Candidatus Kuenenia sp.
CCGAAGGACGCCCAAAGGTTCGTCAACGCGAAACTGCAAATCAGCGTCGCCGCCAGAAATCTCTGTTTGATTTACCGGAAGATCCATTGCTGGATGAAATCAGGCAATTGGAAGTCGACAACCTGTCACCAATCCAGGCACTTCAGGAACTGTACCGCTTGCGAAAGCAGCTCACCGATCGCAAATAAGATGCGCGGATTTGCTGATTGAGATCACAGACCACCAGTACTCAGGTGCAAGGCGAACATGCTGATCAAAGGGCACGAAATCGCCAACATCATCCTCGGCAACACGCTGTCGAACGATGGACTGTTTGGCGAATGCAAAGACGTTCCCATCGAAACTGAAACCGGCAAACGTGTGTCGGCGTGCCGCAAGGCGGTAGCGGTCTGCGGCTGACCTAGATTTGGTGCGTTGCGTTCCGGAAATTACACGCTACATCGTGGTCAGCTCGGTCTGCATTCGTCTTAAGCCTTCGTCAACTGTGACCCGTGGCTTGTATCCGAAATCGCGTTGAGCGGCCAGTATGCTGTAGCTGTGTGACCCGGAAAGCTGAGCAGCAACGAATCGAGTCATCGGCGGTTCGTGTCTTCGTCCGAAGATTCTCCATGCAGCTTCAAGCACGGCACCAACATTCCAGGCCACTGATGCTGAGATTCGTCGATTCACCGGCGGCAGTCCGGCTCGGTCGAGAACGAGATTAATCCAGCTCCAAAGATTGACGGATTCCGGCTCGTTTATGAAGTAGGCGCGCCCGGCTGCCGACGTCGAATTCCGCAGCGACTCTTCGGCCTGCAAATGGGCGACAGCGGCGTTTTCGACATACGAAATCGAAACCACGTTTTCTCCGCACCCGACTTGTCGCAACTGTCCGGCGCGGGCTTTTCGAATCAGACGCGGAATCAGGTGATTGTCGCGCGGTCCCCAAATCAAATGAGGCCGAAGTGATACTGTTCGCAGCCCATTTCCAGCATTCGCTGCGAGTACAGCCTGCTCTGCCAGAGCTTTGGAATGTGGATAGTGGCAAAGCCATGACTTGGGGTACGCCAGTGATTCGTCGGCGTTGATGTGGTCGGAACCGTCAAACACGACGCTGGGCGAACTCGTGTAGATCAGCCGCTTCACGTCGGACTTCTGGCACCCCGAAATCACGTTCAATGTGCCGAGAGTGTTGATGCCATGATACATCTCCCACGAACCCCAAACACCCGGCACTGCAGCGACGTGAAATACAGCCTCGATACCAGTGCAGGCTTTTTCGACTGCGATCGCATCCTGTATGTCGCCTTGGTGCGTTTCGACTCCAGGAGCTGCCAATGCCGGATATGCACGGCGACTGAAGACTCGCACATCATGTCCGGCTGCGCGGAGCTGTTCGACAATGTACAAACCCAGAAATCCGCCGCCGCCCGTGACAAGTGCCTTCATTGATGGTTCGCCGCTGGTACTTTTTCTACGTGGGAGGCAGAGGTTGAAGGGCGCGAGTCCGAAAATCCGGGGCTTCCCTCGCTC
>JAYVNW010000525.1:0-3893 GCA_043758225.1 Candidatus Kuenenia sp.
CAGGCGAGACAACAACCACAGGCAATGGGCGGCGTGGAGTGGCAGTTTCCTACGGCGTTGTCTCAACTGGCGATCAGTGATCTGACATCTGCGTATGATACCTGGTCGCTGCAACTGAAGGATCTGGACAATGTCAGCAAAATGCAGGAACCATACAGCGGCGCGATTGCGTCTCTGCCATTGGTTGCGGATGGAAACGTGATGATGAATGCTCCACTCCCTGTTTGGCCGTTCAGGCATGTGGATTCACTTGGGCTCACGATGGAAGTTCTGGCAAAATCTCGGGCAGACGTGCTGTTTTTGCTGGCCATGATTCGCATTGAAGAGGGAAATGCTGATTCTGCAAAACTACTCTTAAAAGATGCAATTGCCACGGGCGGAGAATCAAACTATCGCAATCTGAGCAGAGTGTATCTGGAGATGATTGATGAGAAAGCAGAAGAGTTTCTCAAAGAACATATTTACTCATCTTATGAACCGTACGAATTTCCTGGTGAACCTGAACCAGTGGCTGCTGAAACGCCTGCCGGCGGACCAATTCCTGCTGGCGGTGCCACACCGTCAGGCGGCGCGAAGTGAGATTCAAAAACTCGTACGACGCGACTCCAGTCCCGTCCGGATAAGATTGTCCCGGGACGGGGTCTGGAGACCCGTCCTACGGCAGGACTTCGTTTCGCGACTGCGGGATTGTTGATTGCCATGCGACTGCGATCTGATAGCGTCGGCGTCTGTTAATTCGTATGATTCTCCTGCTTTCCCCCACCACGAGAATCTGCGATATGAACCCCAATCTCTGTTCAGCAGTCCGCTTTGCGTCATTAGTAGGAATATTGTGGCTTCCCGCCGCCCATGCTCAGCAACGTATTCGGTTTGACCACGACGTCCGACCGATTCTTTCTAACCATTGCTGGAGCTGCCACGGACAGGACGAAAGTGCCCGGCAGGCGGGATTGCGACTGGATCGGCGAGATGCAGCGCTTGCTCCCAGCGAAGCCGGCAGCCTCGCCATTGTGCCCGGACAGCCCACCGAAAGTGAAATGATCGCGAGGATTCATTCGCGCGATCCTGAGATGCAGATGCCTCCATCGAATGCGAAAAAGTCGCTCACGGAACAGCAGAAACTTATTCTGGAACAATGGATCAAAGAAGGTGCCGAATTTACTTCTCATTGGGCCTACACGCCGCCGATCCGGCCGGAAGTACCAAAGACAAAACAGAACACGTGGCAAAAAAATCCAATTGATGCGTTCGTACTAAAGCGACTGGAAGACGAACAACTCAGCCCCAGTGAAGAAGCGGCTCCGCATGTCTGGTTGAGACGCGTGACTCTGGATTTGACTGGCTTGCCACCAGCTATTGAAGAACTTGATGCCTTCGAAAATCAATTGAAGACAGACGCAAAGGAAGACGCCTATGCAGAGGTCGTTGATCGCCTGTTACGATCACCACGATACGGCGAACGCATGGCGATGCAGTGGCTGGATGCGGCTAGATATGCAGATACAAATGGATACAACAACGATGAAACGCGCACGATGTGGCCGTGGCGTGATTGGGTGATTAAGGCGTTTACGGACGGTATGCCCTATGATCAGTTTCTTACGGAACAGCTTGCTGGTGATCTGTTGCCCGATGCGACAGTGTCTCAAAGAGTCGCCACCGGTTTCAGTCGAAATCATGTACTCACGACCGAAGGTGGAATCTTTGAGGAAGAATATCATGTCGAATACGTTGCCGATCGTGTTCATACGACGGCTACAGTGTTTCTGGCGACATCTTTCCAGTGCGCTCGGTGCCATGATCACAAATACGATCCGTTGACACAGAAGGAGTACTATCAATTCGCCGCGTTCTTCAACAATGTGCCGGACAAAGTCGTATCGTACAACCAGGCTCGCATGGCCGAGCCGCTCCTGCGTCTGCCAACGCCCGAGCAGCAGGCTGAACTCGATAGGATTGACTCGCTATCAAAAGTTGTCGATGCAGAGCTTGCCAGGCTGGCCGCTCAGGTAGGTACTGACACGACGACACTGATGGCGAAAAAGGCCACGTTCGCGGAACAACGTAAGAAGTTAGAATCTGAAATCCCGGCCACAATGGTCATGGCGGAACCGGCAGAATCTCGACCGATCTTTGTCCTGAAACGTGGTCAATACGACCAGCGAGGTGAAGAAGTCACGGCCGGATTTCCAATCGCACTGGTTTCGCCTGGTATCTCAGTCTTGACGCCGACGGATCGCACGTTGAACCGCTTACAACTTGCTCACTGGCTGACAGATCCGGGACATCCGCTGACGGCCCGCGTCGCTGTGAATCGCGCGTGGGAGATGTTGTTTGGTGTCGGTATTGTCGTGACAGCGGAAGATTTTGGAATTCAGGGAGCATTGCCGAGTCATCCAGAACTTCTCGATTGGCTGGCCACGGAACTCATGCAACAAGGATGGGATCAACGTCGCATTCTAAAACTGATCGTCACGTCAGCTACGTATCGTCAGTCGTCGAACGTGTCTGCCATGCAATTGCAGCACGATCCGCGAAATGAATTTCTCGGCCGCAGTCCTCGCTATCGATTGCCGGCTGAGACTGTCCGCGACACCGCGTTGTTTGTGAGTGGTCTGCTGAAGGAGAAAATCGGCGGACCAAGCGTTAAGCCTTATCAGCCCGACGGTCTTTGGGAAGATGTCAGTGTCGAGCGTCGTGACAAATACGTCGCTGATAGTGGCGATGGTCTTTATCGACGCAGCATGTACACGTTCTGGAAACGCACCTGTCCGCCACCGGGGATGGCTGCGTTTGATGCCCCTGATCGTGAAACGTGCGTCGTTCGAAGAGTTCGCACAAACACGCCGATGCAGGCGTTACTACTACTGAATGATCCGACGTATGTCGAAGCTGCTCGAAAACTGGCAGAACGCATATTGCTGTCATCGACCAGTCATCATGATCGTATGAATCTGGCGTTTCGAATAGTGTTGACACGTTTGCCGAGTGATACCGAACAGACGACACTGCAGGAGATTCTCGACGAAGCCCATACTCACTTCGCTGCAAATCCGCCTGCGGCTGATGACCTGCTGGGTGTTGGTCAAGCTGGTCGGGATGTAAACTTAAATCCAGCTGATTTGGCCGTGTGGACAACGGCGATGAGCGTGTTGCTGAATCTGGATGAAAGCATTTCTAAACTTTGAAGAGGCGGTTTCATTTCGACTCAATCGATTTGCAATCATTGATTGAATCGTCATAGTGCCGAAATGCCACTGCGAAAAATCCTGCAATCGCTTCTGCGGGATAGTCCGGCTGTGTTTTTACAATTAAATGTATCAGTCGTTATTGCATCGCGTTGATGCGGGCTGACCGAACGTTCAGACATTGAAAGTTGGTGCCATGGTTATTCGTGTGTGTTCTCTATTCCTGTTCCTCACAACCTCTGTTTACGCGATCGCTCAGGATGCAGCGTCGGAAAAAACTGAAGCTCCGAAATTGGAAACAACGATCCAGAAAGCAAGTTATGCCATTGGCTTTAACTTTGCAAAAAAATTGCAGAACGACGGTCTGACGCCAGATGCAAAAGCACTGACTGCCGGTATTGCTGCGGCGTTGGCTGACGAAAAGTCGGCATTAACTCAGGATGAAATCAAGTCCGTTTTTGCTAAGCTCGATGCTGAAATGCAAAAGGCCGCTGAAGAGAAAGCCGCAAAGAACGTGGAGACTGGCAAGGCGTTTCTGGAAGAGAACAAAAAGAAGAACGGCATCAAAGTCACAAAGTCTGGACTGCAGTACCTAGTCATCAAGGCAGGCACTGGCGCGACGCCAACTAAATCCAGCACCGTGACGACTCACTATCGAGGCACATTTATTGACGGCAAAAAGTTCGACAGTTCTTACGCAGGTGA
>JAYVNW010000526.1:0-2940 GCA_043758225.1 Candidatus Kuenenia sp.
CATCAGTAATCGCTATCAGAAGATGCTGAAGGAAAATCCGACCCAGGAAACTCGCGATTGGATAAGACGCAAAATTGAGTCAGCTCGCTGGCTGATAGAATCCATTGAACAGCGTTATAACACGCTGCGAAAGGTCGCTCAGGAGATCGTGGATCATCAACACGAGTTTCTTCAGAAGGGCCCCGAGTACATTCATCCGCTGAAGATGCAGCAGATCGCGGATCGCGTAGGAGTCCACGTAACGACAGTCTCTCGCGCTGTGGACGAGAAGTGGATTCAGACTCATCGGGGTTTGTTTCCGCTGAAGCGATTCTTTGGCGGCGGCACTCAAACGGCCGACGGCGAAGAAATGGCGTGGGACACGATTCGAATTAAGCTGCAGGAACTCATCGATGGCGAGGACAAAAAGGATCCTCTCAGCGACGATGCGCTGGTTGATGCACTGGCAGCCGACGGCATCAAGCTGGCTCGCCGTACGATTACCAAGTATCGCAAGCAGATGCAGATTCCAAGTTCCCGGCAGCGCCGCGAATACTAGTGGTTCCCGTGGCTTGCAATTCGACAACATCAGTCTGATCCGTCGAGTCTGATCCGTCGAGTCTGACCAATCAGACTGATCGTTTATTCAACGCGATGAACTTCCAGCGACTGCACCGTTGCCTCGGGATGTTCGCGTAACCATGTGGGATCGAACATGTCCAGCAGCGATATGGCGCTGGGGGTATAATTGATTCTAACCACGGGTCGCAAATGGCCCGAATGCAACATCAGGTCTTCCCAGAATCCTTCAGTCCGCTTGGCATTCGGACCAATCACCAGGAAAGTCGGCACGGTCGGCGGGGCTCCATCGGGCCCGCGAAGATTGAGGTGACTGACGGGTGCAACCATGACGCCGGCTTGATTCAAATGAAGTAACAAGGCCGGTTCACCGTAGGCATAAATTACCATGCGAATTTGGCTGCGGTCTTCTGGCGTCGTTGATAACGCGGCGCCAACTGCATCGCGTGATTGGGATTCAGCATCGTTTGCTGCGGCCTCAATCAACTCAGATGGCGTGATAGAGTTTGGATCGATTCCGGATGGCAGTTGACGTTTGGCGTTGTTCGCCACATCACGATGCGCCCCATCACGATTCGCCCCGTTACTGATCGCGTCCCGACCACAGGCATGCACGATCTGATCAGCAGCGGCAACGATCGACCGACGATCCTCGAAAAGCGACGTCCGAAACAACTCCGACCGCGTGACGAGCCCGAGTTCAAAGTTCTCATCGAACTGAAAGAACGACGCTGCCAGGGCTACACCCAGCATCGTGGTGACGAGCCTCTGCCCCCAACTCTGCTTAGGAGACGGCTCACTGTTGCCTACAACACGTCGGGCAACGCTCAGATTCGATTCCAGCCACCAGCCCACGCCCCCTGCGGCCGCCAGCCAGATTGCGGCCAGCAATGGGAAAAACAAGCGGCTGTAAGGCGTATACATGGGAGTCGACAACAACATCCCGGTGAACCACGCCAACGTCATGCAAAATCCAAGCGCGGGATCAATTCTCGGTGCGTTTTCCAGATCCGTAACGGAAAGCGGAATTGCACTTGGTGACGTAGGCGAAGCATCCTGCTCGTTGCGGCGCGTCCATGCCCGCTGCAGAACTGGCCACAAATAAATACCGCTGAGACCCGCCAGGGAAACACAGATCAGCATGAGTGGCGTACGAAGTCGAATCGCGATGACCGACAGCGCGGCGGCTGCGGCAGTAAATCGAAACAGCAATGCGAAAGGAGGAAGAGTCATCGCAGGGGCCGAATTTGACTCGCATTCCGCAGCGTTCCATGTGGAACGTCCTGAGGTCCAGCGAAACAGGCCAGCGAGAAACAGTCCCAGCCCCAGAGACAATTGCCCAGTATAGCCATCGAGAAGGAACTGGTCTCGAAGCTGTTGAGCCATGTTCTCCGTCCAGTTCGACGAGTCCATCAGGTATTTTGCGTGCGTCTTAGAAACGGCAGAGTAGCCGCCAACGTCCTGCAATTGCCACCACCATGGTGCGAAGGTTCCGAGGGTCACTGCGATCATGGTGGTGATGATGCCGGCGAATCTGATGCACCCTATCGATCGACGTCCTTGCCAGATCCACCAGAAGCCGCCTCCACTGCACAGAATTGCAAGTGGCAGCCACCCGGTGTATTTGGTCCACCAGGCCAGTCCGGACAAGAATCCAGCGATGGCGGCGCTTTTAAAGTTTTGGCGTCCAATTGCCTGGGTGCCCACTCCAACAGACGCGACGATCCAAAACAAGCAAGCGACGTCGGTGAGCGCCATCCGGGAGTAAAGAATATGGAAGTCGCTCATCGCAACCACGGCCGCCATAAAGATCCCGGCGGACTTTCCGAACCAACTGCGAGCCAACCACCACAGTCCAAAAATGGTGGCAACGCCGAGCAGGACCGAAGGCAGGAACGGGGCAAAAGGTGCAAGGCCGGGAAACCAGTTCACGGCTTCCATCATCGTGGAGAGCAAGGGCGGAGCGAACAAGTGACGAGAAGGATAAGGCTCCCCAAATTGAGCGTCGTACCAAAGCGGCGATGCATAAATCCCTTCGTCGAAGTGTTCGACGGCCTCATGGCTCAGATTGGTGATACGCAGAAATGCTCCCAAAAGGACGAATCCCGTGATCGCGAGGAATTCGATGGGCCTCGGTCGTAGTTTCATGGAGCCGCTTCTTTGTGAGTGCCTTCGTTAGGCGGTGACAGGGAGCAACACATGATAGCCTCCGGGACTGCTTGAGCAATCATAGTCGCCTTTCTCTCCGCGAAAGTAGCGAATCGCATGGGTGGGGTTCGCGCTACTTTCGCGGAGCGAACGGCGACTAAGGGGCGTTCCACGGGGAACGATCGCAGTTTGTGGGAATGGTTTGTCGGTTGGCGGCGATTGTCTAACATACGC
>JAYVNW010000527.1:0-1883 GCA_043758225.1 Candidatus Kuenenia sp.
CAGCATCAGTTGACAGGATATTCACCGCGTTGTCCAGTGCAGGCTTCCAGAGGACGCGTACTGTTTCGTCAGTTGGAGAGAGTGGATTTTCAGATCGGCGACTCCACGCATCAATAAACTGAGCCA
The DNA here is from genome assembly GCA_043758225.1 of Candidatus Kuenenia sp. Taxonomy (GTDB): domain Bacteria; phylum Planctomycetota; class Planctomycetia; order Planctomycetales; family Planctomycetaceae; genus SXXK01. Next base: position 127 of record JAYVNW010000527.1, read on the forward strand.
GCCGAATCATGTGCTCAAGTGCCCTCGCATCAAGTTTTGCATTGACCGATGTGTCAGCCATTTCCTTCAATAGACTGCGAAAAGCGGATTCGTCGGCGAGCGTTGCGGCATTCGTCAGGATTCGATCCAGAGCGTCACGAGAGATTTGCTCTTCCTTCCGGCGAATGATCTCAACAATGTTCTGAGACGACAGTGAACTCTCAATTGCCGACATCATGTGAACGTTCCCACCATCACGGGAGATCAGTGATGCGAGGACTCTTGCACTGGAGGACGGTTCCAGGAACGCTGCGGAATATGCAACCTGTAACCGCACAAATGCATCGTCATCCCTGGCTAGTGTCATCAGCGCGCTGTCGAGTTCCGGCGAACTCGACAATTGTGATTCGGAGATCCGGACGGCATGGCGTCGCACATGCGGATCGGGATCGGCCAATAGCTTTAGCAGCATATGAGCCGACGGTGTCTCAAGATTTGCCAACGTGGACAGTGCCTGGATCCGAACTTCCGGTCGGGAACTTTCGATCGCCAGAAATTTGAGTTTTGCAGCAGCGGCGGTGTCATGATTCCATTGGATCAGCTGCTGCACGAGATCGCGCTGGATGCCGTTTGCGACATCCATCGCAGTGGCAAGTTGCTCACCGTGCAGGCTGGATAATCGCGGAGTTCTTTGTGCCGCTGCGGTATCAGAAACGATGCGATAGATGCGTCCCATGCTGGCCCCTGCGCGTGTGTCGAGAGTCGCCAGCGTATCGGGCGGAATCCAAATCGGATGTTCAATGACGTAGCGGTACATGTCCACAACCCACAGCGCGCCGTCAAGTCCGGTGTGAGCCTGAACGGGCCGAAACCACGGATCAGTGGACGCCAGAAACTCACGGTCGAGTTCGTCTTCTTGTCGGCGGCTCATAAAGCTGACACCGTTCGTTAACAAATGCTGTCGGTGAACCAGATTGTTCACCGGTTCGCAGATGAACGCGTCGCCGTGATAGTCCGTGCCAAACGCAACATCGCGATAGATTCCCAGTCCACATGCGGCGGTTGGTCGGTTCGGTGGACCAGACAGCATGAAGAGGACCTGATTCGAAATCGAATACAGTCGTTCGGGATTGGGTTGAGCCGCAATGCCAACCACAGTCTGTTGAGGGGCCAGATACGGATTGCGCCGAAGATATTCGTTCGCGAGGGGATAGTGCATCAGCATTGTTCCGTTGTTGCAGCCAAACCAGTCGCCCCAGTCGTTGCGTACGCGTCCCTGTTGAGTCGCACCAGTAGCAGGTTCAAGAACGCCGCTGTCCGGATTGATGCGAAAGTCTCGCTGGCCGAGAGCAATCACTTCTCCTGTTTTGACACTTGTAATCTCGCCACCAAACAAGCCACACGAACCATACACCCAGCCATCGAGACCATATTCCAGACTGTTGACTCGCGCTTGATAGTTATGAGTCGCAAATCCTGTGAACAGCTTTTCAACTTTGTCAGCCCTTCCGTCGTTGTTTGTGTCTTCAGCGTACAGGATGTCAGGGGCTGCGCAGACAAGAATTCCGTTTCGCCAGACAGTGACTCCCGTTGGATATGCCAGGCCGGTCAGGAAGACTTCCGAGCGATCGTAGCGACCGTCGTTGTTATCGTCATGAAGGCAGCGAATGCGACCTCCGGATTCCGCGCCGCCTTGCGGATAGTCGCTCATCTCCGCAACCCAGAGGCGACCATCAGGGCCAAACGAGATTGCAACCGGACTTTCGATCAGTGGTTCA